>JAWUVN010000076.1:0-37791 GCA_034112345.1 Bermanella sp.
ATGTTATTTTCAACTCAATAAAGTCCTAAAAACACCCTATATAACAAATAGATCCTTTATCTCCCTTGGCTTGTGGCTATAATGCCCGCCACTAAAATTAACCAATAAGTCAGTCAAACCAAAAGGCCCTATTATTATGAGCATACTTGATACTGTTACCGCCGCTTGGGGCTGGGTAGGCATTACCCCTGAAAAAATCATAGCTGAAAACGAATTTGGCAACCTGATCATCAAAGACCTGGAAGGCATGTACTGGCGCCTATGCCCTGAGGACCTTTATTGCGAAGTGGTTGCGGATGACGATGCCGATTATAACGAGCTGGTAAAAGATGAAGAATTTAACCAAGACTGGTTCATGGAAGTCATGGTGCAAAAAGCCACTGAAAAATTTGGCCCATTAGAAGAAGGTTTTAAATACCACATGCTAGAACCCGGCGCGCTAGGTGGAAAATACGCAGTGTTTAATATCAAGCCCATTGCACTTGAGCGCATGATTAAGTTCTCAGGAGAGCTTGCCCAAAAAGTTCATAGGGCAGGAGATAAGAAAGTAAAATTTACAGCCTTGGTTTAAGGGATCACCCCTCAAGCAATTATTGTATTAAAACATCACTAAACAATAAGCATAAAAAAACCCAGCTTTTGGCTGGGTTTTTTTATTTGTTTTTTTAATCAGCGGACTTGTAACCCGCTGTTAAAGGTTCTTATAGAGAACCAGCAACAGTCCAACCAGCGAACCAGTCGTCAGATGCATCTTCTACCGCACCCATTACTGTGTTACCAGTAATTTGAGAGTTAAGAATTGTTGGAGCTGAAGAGATCGCTGTAGCACCTGTCACTACATAATCGCCATCTACAGCTACAGAACCATCTGTTGTCGCGTTTATTGAAGAAGTTGTGCTATCCACTAATGCTTGAGAAAAATCAACGCCGCTCTCTTCGTCTTCATCTGCTACCGTGGTTTGGCAAGCCAATTCAACGTTTGTGTAGATCATATCAGTGTCAATTTGATCCGCTGTTGCTTGGTCATCAATATTAATACAAGTGGCAGCCGTACCTTGCTCTACTACTGCTACGTTATAGAATAAACCCGCAGTTCCTTCTTTATGACGGATCGCTGCATCAGCACCACCAGAAATAGCAGTGATGTTAGCCATTGTAGGCTTTGAGCGAGGATCGTTATCCATTGACTCACCATCGTTATCAGTCTCAAAGGCATGATCACCAGCACCGTTTGTTTGCTTAACAATGGCATACTGAATACCACCTACCCAGCCGTGATCCCAATCAATAGAGTCATCTTGGTTAGCGGTTAATACTAGGTGTTTAGCCACAACTGCACCACCCCAGAATTCAACACCGTCATCAGAGTTGTCATTTACTTGAAGATAATCAACAGTTGTACCAGAACCTACGCCCATGAAACCAACGCCATTTAGTTCATCATTAACACCCACAACTGAACCACCCTCAGTAACAACTACATACTCTAAAGAACCAGAAGAGTCTGTATTATCATCACCACCGTAGTTACCAGAAGCGCCTTCGCCAGAGATATTACAAATACCTGTAGAAGGACATTGGTTAGAAATACCAAAACCTTGTATAACCAAGCCACCCCATTCTGCAGCACCTACTAAATCAGAATCTTCTGATTCAAAAGTAACCGGTGCAGCAGCTGAACCTTCAGCATTCAATTCTGCTCCGCGAGTTACAACAAATGCTGAGCCAGTTTGGCCTTTAATTGTTGTGCCCGCAGGGATAGTTAGGCTAACAGTATTTTCTGAATTTTTAAGCCAAGAAACATCTGTAGCCGTTTCTAGTTCTTTATCGCCGTAACCAAGCTTAGTCATACCTGTTAATAGGTAAGTCACATCTTTATTCAAGCTTCCGCCTGTTGCTGTGATACGGCTTGGTAATGTACAAACTGCGCTTGCTAATGTTCCGCCGAATTCAGTGCAGTTATCAACAGCAGTTGACGCATCTGAAAGTGGTGAAGTATTAACCGCGTCCCCTAAATAAGTCCCTGTTGCAATAGATGTCCCAACAGTTCCATCTGTAGTATCTACTCCTGAATTAGAATCTGAGTCTGAACCACAACCTGTTAATACTGCTGAACCAGCAACAATAGCAGCTGTAAGTAATTTTTTATTAAACATAGTTTTTCTCTCTTTAATGACAGTTTTAGTTTGATGAGGTTAGATTAGAAAAGTTATGTGACAGAACCGAGTCAATTCTATTTCAATTTTATTAAACTTTGAAAAGTGAGTTTTATTTATGAGATTAATGAGTATCACGAACAAAATGATACCCATATGGAGTGAGTTATAAGATAAATTCAGGTAATAGATAGTAGATGAAGTGCTTAAGATATAAACACATCACTCCCATTGGCAAAGCCATAAACGGGAGTGATATTTATTTATTAAAAAGAATGACTGTAGGATAACGAAAAGCTCATACCAGGATCAGATGTCTGATACACCTCTCCACCCTGTGTATATAAACGCTTTTCTGCTAGTAAATTTTTCAGTTTAAGACTTAGCTTACCCTCTGATATAGCTTGGCTTAGCGTAAAATCTAAGGCTGTAAAAGGCTCCTCATATACATGAGGCACACTGCCTTGCCCTACCTTTGTAATACGCTCACCAATTTCATTTAATATAAACGCAGCTTCTACCCCCCATGCATCGTGATCCATCGTGATCATAGCATTCATAGTATAGGGACTTTGCCCCTGCATTGGTCGAGTATCACTGTACTCAGTATGTCCCTCAGGTAAAATTACATTCGATTCAATAATGGAATAGTTACCACTTACTGAAAATGTCGTATCACCCGTATTTAGAAATCCTAGGCCATAGCGAAAGTCCATTTCTATGCCTGAATTTTCAGCACTTTGAGCATTTTGATATGTAATCAACTCTGACGATCCAGAGCTTGTTTTTAAAGTTCGTTCAATAGGGTTGGTAAAATCCTTACTAAAATATGCTAATGAAATAGAATTAGCACCCGTACCATACCACTCTAAACGCCCATCAAAATGGTTGATGTTAGCCTCGGTCAACCTAGGATTACCAATACTTAACCCGCCATTCACTGGGTCTACCCATATAGATTGCGAAAGCTCTAACATAGAAGGGCGATTAACTGTTTCAGCCAAAGCGACCCTTAATTGAAAACCCAAAGGGAAACGATAAGTCGCTAATACACTGGGTAAAATATTATCAGTATCCTGTGTACTGGTTATAGGGTCACCAGAAGAGGTATCAAACGTATTTACATTTTGTGAAAAGCTCTCACTTCGTGCTCCCACTACTAAGTCAAATTTATCAAACCAAGTAGTTGAAACCATTCCGTAAACTGCAGTTGTTTCTGCAGCGGCATCATAGGAGTCAGAAGCCAGTGTAGTATTTTTTAGTTGAAAGCCAGTGTCACTAATATTCTCATAACTTAAAATATCATTTATATCTTGAATCGATATGATACTGGTCGGTTCATTACCTATACTATTCCAATAATATGTATAACGAGTCATGTCACTAACACGTTCTGTATTTTCAAAGCTGTAGCCGGTTTTAATATCTACATCTAAAAATTTAAATGGTTGTAATTTAGCCGATAAGCTAAATCCTAAAGATTGATTTTTATCCTCTAAATCCAAGAAATCGCGTCTCGCCTCACCATCACGATAATAAAGTTCTTCGGTGTCTGTCTTATTATTATCATAGCGATATGAAATTCTATCCGGTGTATATAGCGAGGTTGTAGAAAATCCGTATTGCCATTCCGCCTTTAAACTTTCAGATAAAGTATGCTCTCCGTTTAGTTGCTGGCTAATTAACTCTCGTTCCGACCACTCTAAACTCACTTTCTTTAATAGCTCTCCAGTTTCACCACTTATTCCTTCATCTAGGCGAGTTAAGCGATAAGACTTTCTGATGATAGATGTAGTGCTTTTGATCGAATGTTCATCATTTTCTATCCCAACATTTAATAATGCAGTGCTATCTACACTATATTCACTTTTTTGAAAGGTTAGATCATCACGCAATGACAATGTGGTATCTGAAGCACCATAGGTATTTTTATCCCCTTCAGAGTAGGACCATTTATTTCCATACCCTAAATATGCTTGATAACCCGCTTTCATTCCCCAAATATCAAATAATTGTCCAAATGATAAAGCCATTCCCAAATTTGGGTTAGCTGTCTGCGTTTCAGTTTGTAGGCGAACAGGAAATAATTCTGCCTGGGTTTCAGATAACGTTGTTTTAGGTAAGGTATCAACTGGTAATTCTCGATCACCATTATCAATTCCTAAATAATCAGTACCTCCAGATTCTTGCGAGATAACACCTTTGCCTGTCACATTTGTATTGCCACCTGTAGAGATTTTAAATTTCAAAAAATCATCTTCAGGTAATGCTTTAGTACGTAACTTTATTAAGCCACCACCAAATGCACCGGGAGCATCTGCACTGTAAGTTTTTTGCACCTCTATGCTATCTAAAATTGAGGCTGGAAACATATCCAAGTCTACTGATTTACTGTTTGGATCTGGGCTGCGCATAACAGCTCCGTTCATCAAGACTGTTGTATACCGATCTTCCATACCACGTACTACCGCATACTTACCATCAATCAAGGTTAACCCTGCAACACGGGTTAAAGCGGCTGCTGCATCGCTATCACCTGATTTTGACATTTGTTCCGCCCCTACAAAGTCAGAAACTACTTTTGTTTCTTTACGCTCATCTACCAGAGACGATACACTGCCTTGAATAAATGGGGCCACCACCACAAATTCTTTAAGGGCGATGCCCGCTGGGGTCACTGTGATTTTTTTCTCTACCGTGCTGCCTGCTTTCACTTCAATATTATCAAGAGTTTGGCTAGCAAAACGATTATGTAAAATAGAAATGCTATAAGTGCTTGCAGGCACTTTTGCTTCAAAAAAACCGTTTTTATCCGTTACAAAATCGGTTGCCAAGCCACTAAAGAACAATCGGGCCCCTGCAACTGGTTCAGAGTTTTCACTGTTGGTAATGCGACCTTTCAAAATTCCAGGGTCACCTGTAATAGCCTGTGTTTTAGCAAGGCTTTTTTTAGGGATGTTATCTTGTGATGATTCTATCGACACATGAGGAATGGATTTCCCAGGATATTGAGTCACAATTATTTGAATATTTTCATTTTCAATCACATTCAAATTTATCACTGCATTATCATAGCCAGTACGAACAACGCTCAATTGATGCTCGCCCTTATTTAAGGTAAAGCTGGCCCCACCATTCACATTACTGCTTATTTTTTTATTACTATCCTTGCTTTGACTGATTAGCTTAACGCCCTCATCCATCCAAACGTAAAAGTCTTTTACTAACGCTGTTCCTTCAAATACGTATAGACTTAAACGAGCCTTATCATCTTCTTGTTTAGAAGTGGTTGCACCAGTATCAGCGTACGCGGCACTAATATTAACCATGGTAAACAAACAGACCATCATCAATATAAATCGATTTTTCATTTGGTTAACTCTAAATATAATCATTAAATAATATTGTGCTATGGCGTATTAGAAACACTGCCAGCTAGCACCCTCACATTTTTCCATGGCCGACCTAAGCTCTGTGGCTTTTCTAAATAGATCCGATCGGGTGAGCCCACTTAATTGAACACGGGCTTGCTTGAAATCACCGGTTCGATAAAGGGAGTAAGCATGGGCATATAAGATGTCTTGGTTTTCATACAAGCCTAAGCGTTCAAGTGCACTGCCCATAGCCGCAACTGATTCAAAGTCATTCAGTTCAACCAATATTGCCAAGCGTTGCTTCATTTTTGACTTTTGATCAATGATTTCACTGTTTATATTCAAGGCTCGATACAAACGACCAGCCTGACGGTAAAGCTCTGCTGTATCGGCTGCCAACTTAGGCTCTAAGATAAATGCTTGCGCAAAAATATCTGATGCCGTGAGTATTTGTTCTTTTTTCAAATACACATGGGCTAACTCTGTAGCAACAGGTACTGATTCAGGAAATATCAATTTTGCTTTTTCAAGTACTTCAGTTGCTAATAACATCTGACCACTTTCTCTAAGCGCACGCCCTAACGCGATATACTCTTTGACCATACCGGCTGTATGCTCATTAGCCGACAAGTAGTTTTTGGCAAGTTCAATGGCCGTTTGATATAAACCTTTTTCGATTAAGTAATAAATTTTCTGGCGGTCAAACCGCGCTTCACTAGGAAACTGCTTAGCACCTTCATCTAGTGCAACCCATGCTGAATCGTACTCACCTAGCTTCCAATTGCACTGTGCTTTTAAACTAAACACCGATGCCATTGCTTGCCCCACTTCTTCAGAGTTTTCAATATCCATAAGTGATAATTGAAATTCATTAAGTGCATAATGGGTTTGAGCTAAGTAGATGTGTATTAATTTATCTTGCTGCCCTTGCTCAATGGACAATTCATATTGTGCTTCGGCATCTTCATAGTCACCCATTTTGAATGCCAGCAATCCTTTCAATAAATGGTATTGAGCGTAATCTAGCTCAACAGCCTTCCCTTCCTTATTAGGCTTTTCTAAATCGCTTAACAAACTTTCGGCTCGATTTAGATTACCATCGCTGATTAACAAAGCGGCTAATCCTAGATGATCGACCTCTTGTGTTTTAGCGGTTGTGGATACTGACACCATTAAGCTAATACATGCCGCGATAACGACTTTTAAGCTGCTCATTTTATTAGTGTGCATTTTATGACTGCTCAATCCTGTTTTCATATGACTCTCGCTTATAACTCAAACTAATTAAGGTCAAAACGAATGGTTTGTTCAAACCAGCCTTTTACAGGCTTGCCTTGATACATGGCGGCATCAAACTTCCAGCCACGGATATTATTTAAAGCCACCTGATCAAATACACCAGACGGTATGGATTCTAAAATCTTAATTTTTTCCACCTGACCCAGTGGATTAATAAGTAAATTAAATTTAACAAACCCAGTTATACCTTTAGCTCGTGCGCGCTTAGGATAATCTAGCATGGGACGGCTATTTGGCATCGGTAACACATCAACCGTATCGGCCGTCATGGCTACGTTATCAAGGTCACCTAATATGCCATTTCCTAATCCCATATCGTCTAAGCTAAAGCCCAGCCCAACATCGACTCCACCGACCATTGATCCTAAATTGGCAGGGGGCGGCGGTGCCGTTCTGCTTTTAGGTTTTGGTTTTGGTTTTGGTCTTTGTGCCACTTTTTGTTGTTGCTGCTTGGCCTGTTTCTTTACGTTAAAACTTATTTTGGATTGATCAACTTCATCATCTTTACTTTCAACATAATTGTTTAGCATTAACACTGAGCCAAAAACAATCAGAGCACCAATGGTCATAGACAGCAGCGCACTCAAGTGTTTTTTTGTACGATTTTGCTGATACTTTGATTGATAAGATGCGTGATATCCTAAATTAATATCAGACGTGTTCGTTTGCGTTGTCATATTGACTCCACTGCTAAGCAGTTGGACCTCCGGCTTCAACTTCAGTGGCAACACCCACGTCCTTCGCTCCCGCTAACTTACACTGATCAATCACTTCTACTAACTTCCCGGCAGGTACATTACTGTCGGTAACAACCAGCACAGATTTTTGACTGCTGGCTCTTAACTGATCTTTAATTTGCCCTTGTAACACCCAAACCCGTACAGGATCACCATTTAGATAAATATCACCTGTGTTATCTATGAACACACGAATGGATTTTGTTGATGCTGCAGTTTGAGTCGACGCTTGCGGACGATCAATATCTAACTTCATGTCTTTTACAAACGTAGTACTCACCATAAAAAAGATAAGTAAGATAAACACCATGTCTATTAATGGTGATATATCGATGTCTTGTACGGTTGATTCTTTTTTGCGAAGTCTCATTATCAGCTACCCCTTTAGATCTGCATCGCTATCAAATTCACTTTCTGTAAAAGCAAATTCATTGGCGCATAGCATGTCTTTTATTTGTTCAAGCTCACGCTCAATTTTGTCGGCCTTACGATCTAGCGCACGCCCCATTAATAACCCTGGAATAGCCACAACCAAGCCCATTTGAGTGGTAAATAATGCTTGGCTAATGCCGCCTGCAATACCACCGCCCCCTTGACTGAATAAATTGGCATCCATTAAAGAATCAAACGTTTCAATCATGCCCATTACGGTTCCAAGTAAGCCCGTTAATGGCGCCGCAGCAACAATGGTCATTATCAGCTTTCCATACTTACTCATGTCACGAACGTAATGTGAAAACGCATCATCTAAGTAACGACGCAAATTACTCTGATAGGTTTTTGATAGTTCTAAGCCCTGCACGATTGCTGAATCAATGATGCCTTGTGGCATCATTTCTTCACTGTACCCATTTTTCGATTCGCCTTGCTCGACATTCTCTTCGTGATAACGACGAATCAAGCGTCGAACACTCCTAGGATTTCCACGTTTGATAACTGAAAATCGATAACCTATGGCATACCAAAGAATAAGCACGGCGATGGAAAGTGGAATCATGACGACTCCCCCTTGATCCACAAATGCACTTAGCTCATTTAAAAATGTTTCCAACATGATTAAGCCGCCTCTGAACCTTCAGGAACAACTGGCGCTTGATCTTCTTTATCTTTAAATACATTAATTAAATGTAAAGCCCCTAGCTCCATATCATTTTTAATGCGTTCAGCCCAACCACTTAATAAATTACCCAGTAACACTGCTGGAATAGCAACAATCAAACCCAGTTCTGTGGTCACTAGGGCTTCTGATATGCCGCCAGATAGCATTTTAGGATCGCCTGTACCAAACTCAGTGATCACATCAAATGTGGCGATCATGCCGGTTACAGTTCCCAATAAACCAAGCAAGGGTGAAACAGCCGCTAATACAAGAATGGTCATACCAAAGCGATCTAGGTGCTCACTTTCATGTAAAATACTTTCAGATACGATATCTTCAATATGCTCACGATCACGCTCTATATTTCGAATGGTTGCTTGTACCACTCGTAAAGTAGCGCCGTCGCGTCCTTCGCTAGAAAGTTTCTTGCACGCATTAATCGCTTCAGGAATATTGCCTTGCTGAACCGCAGGACGAACGGCGTTCATTACATTCTGGCTTGACTGACTGGCCTTACGTAGAAATAACGCTCGGGCAAATACCATAAATAAAGCAACCAAACCAAATGCAACAATCACATATCCGATTACGCCGCCTGACTTAAGAATATCTATGACTGTTTTTTCTTTTTGCTCTTGTACGGCTACGTTCGTATTTTCAATTAAAAATAATTCAAGAGTAGATGGTTGATTACCTGCTAGTAATGATCTGGCTGTCTCTTCACCAACCAAGCGATCATTAACTGACCATAACTTAAACAAACCTTCGCCTGCTGGAGCCAATGCACCAGAAGCCTCTTCAGTAATACCGAAACGCGCCACATTACCAAAATGCACAACATCACCTGTAACCTTGCTGCCATCTAGTATATGGAAGTCGCCTTGTTCGATACGTACGGTTGAAAGACCACTTACAAGGTCTACTGCACGGTTAAACAATTCAGTTACTTTCTTTCCATCACTTAGGTTTTGGAAGTTTTTATCTGACTCTAATGAACGTGTGTATGGTTCTAATGTTGCATCAGCCTGCATAAATGTGGCATTAAACGTTTCTTGATTATCTTCATTGGCTTGAACAATACGTTCAGCGTCTAGCAATAAGTTTTTTTGTAGGTCAACAGACTGACTACGTGCAATAACCTTACTTTCTAGTTGAGTAATAAACGTTTTTTCGCCGTCAAACTCATCATTACTGCCTTGCAACAAACGAGTTAAGCGGATTTGAAGGTCACGTTTTTGAGCTTCAAGAAATGCAAACTCTTTTTTGTAAGCCAGTTCTATAGGCGATACTTGAGCTGTAGATACTTTAACCGCTTCTACTTCAGCCATTGCATTACCAGTCATCATTAAACAAGCCATGCTTGCTGTGATCCAAATAGCGGCTGGAGCGGCAAAGGATTTTACTAATTTATACATCTTTATATCTCGACTTTGCTTAGTAGCTAGTATTATTTTTGTACTTCAGCATTTGCTAAAGAATTAGGAAGTGAAAACTGACCCGTACGAATTTGTTTCTTTAGTGAATCAAATAACCCGATCACTTGCTCACGCTCTTTTGCATTGTGCACATTGACAAAAGTCCAGCCAGAATTTGTTTTTACAACTTTACCAAATGAATTTTCGCCATTCTGAAAATACATCAACACCATTCCTATGCGTGCGATATCTGCTAGAATTTCTTTACCATTCATTTTTATTGGCTGACGGTAAATTCCCGATTCTTTTGTTAATCGAATCTCATCATCAACGAACGCCCACAAACGATTAACCGCTTTATGTGCAGGTAATAAATCCAATTCAACTTGATCAGAAATTTCATTTAACTGGGCAAGACGCTCACCCGTTTTAAAAGGAATGCCTTTGGCGATACTTTGTTTGATTTGTGCAACAGCATCCAATACCAATGGTTTAAGATCTTTACCTTGAATACTGTCTTTAGATGAGCGTTCTTGCGCTTCTTTTAAACTGGTAACCAATTGCTTTAATTCTAAAGATTGGCGCTGAAGCTGTGTTTCTAAATCGGTACGTTGAACCGAAAGTGAACCCATTCTGTTTTTATGTGTTTCTTTTTTGTTATCTATTTTTGCTTGAAGCTCTTCTACCTCACCCCTTAGCTGAATAAGGTCTTTCGCCATATTTTCAATTTTTGAGTCATTTGAAGGTGACGCCATAACCAAGCTAGAAGTTAAGGTTAAGCTGGCTGCCATACTTAATATTGCTACACCGATTACCGGTTTAATTATTCTCATGAGAAACCTTTAATGAAAATTCACAGTACTTTATTTAATGTGAGGCAATTTACTCAGAATTTGTGACAGGTTTATTACATGACAATTGGATTTCAGTTTGACTTCAGAAATATGGCTAAAATATTACAGTGAGACTTAGAGCAGCCAAGGGCTGCAATGGTTTTACTATTGAATATGACATTTATATGAATTATTTATGACAACACCCATAATCACTGATGATCTTAGCGACTACTTGGTTTATTGCCGAAATGGGAAGATTCAGCAGATAGACGTAGACGTGCTGCTATTAACGTTACAGTGATTACTGTACTCATCGATGCTGGCACATGAACCCTCGCTAATTAGCGCTAATCACATTAAAATAGAGGCATTATTAGCATCCTTAAAAAATACCTGTGCCTAATCCTGTTCAAATAATCGAAACCACCCAAATTACAGCCGACAACAAGTGCGATTACTGCTCTGCATTGTGCTGCTCGTACATTACTCAAGAGATTGATGTGCCACGTACTATGCAGGCATTTGATACCTTACTTTGGCAAATTGCTCATAAAGGCATACACGTCTTTAAAGATGATAATGGCTGGTATCTATTAAGCATGACTCGATGCGAATATGTATTACCTGACAATCGTTGTGGGATTTATGAAAAACGCCCATTAATCTGCCGTGAGCACAGTTTTGATGCTTGTGAAAAAGATGTTCCCATTGATCAAGGCTGCCAATACTACTTCACCACATTTGATGAACTGGATGCTTACTGTAGAAAACGCTTCAAAACTTGGGATAAACGTATCGAGAAATTCGAAGCTCAGCGAAAGTAACCCAATTTTTCATAGATAGTTAAAGTTCCACCAAGTCAGGTGGCGGGTTCACAACTCTTACTACATCGTAACAACCTCTGATAGAAAGCTCACTTTCATCCATAAAATATAATTTTTATAACTAATTTGCATAAGAGCACTATCCAAAAAGCGAACAAACCGTTATATTGAAAACCAGATTACGGGGGATTATCGCGGTGAAATTACTTTTTATATGTATTATTTGGCTATTATTTAATGGCCAAGTTCAGAGCCATAGCCTCCCAAAATCCATCACCCTCGCCAGTACTAACTGGTGTCCTTATGCCTGCGAAAACCAACCAGATAAGCCCGGTATTGTGACTGAATATTTAACAGCAGTACTAAAGGACAAGGGCATAGAGCTAAAAGTTGAATTTAATGCCTGGCATGAATCAGTAAGGAAAGCCGAACTAGGTCAAGTAGATGGATTACTCACAGCCACTCAAAAAGAAGCCCCTAGTCTACTGTTCACAAAAAGCAGAACGACCGATTATCACGTTTGCTTTATAACCAAGGCAGAGTCCAAATGGCTATACAGGGGTCCTGAAAGCTTAAATGATGTCGTGCTTGGCTCAATCAAGGGTTACGGTTACGGCGAAGCTGTTGATCAATATATTGACAACCCTAAGCATGGACCTAGAATGAAAATTTTAGAAGACGGCGGTATTGAGCGTTTACACGAGCTGCTATTAAATCAAGATATAGATGCTTTTTTAGAAGATAGCTTGGTTGTTTTATGGCTACTTAAAAATTCAAGTACAAAAGTAAAACTGGCGGGCTGCTTAACACGTAATCCATTTTATATTGCTATTAACCCAAATGTTCACTGGGCAAATGAATTCATCAACATGATGGATGAAACATTAAAGGAAAATATTAATCTACAAGTATTGAATTCAATTAAACAAGACTACCGATAGATAAGACTAAAGAGAAAAGCAGCTCAATCGGTACTGAGCAGCACTCTACATAATAATTAAAAAAGTAAGCCAGCTTCTGTTTCAGGTTATTTTATATTGAAACAAGTCGCTGACTACTTAAGACTGACTAAAGACAGTTCCAATCAATCGGCGTTTTGCCAAATTTCACCAAATTTTCATTAACCTGAGTAAAGCAACCCGACCCCATAAATGCAGTAAAGTCTTTACCGTGCTTGGTTGCCCCTAAAGGGCTTGGGTGAGAGGTTTTAATTACGCAGTGTTTTGTTGTATCAATATTGGCACATACATCATGTGCAAATCGTCCCCAGGCTAAAAACACAACACCAGAGTGGTCACGATTTATTTTTTCAACGCACGAATTAGTAAATGCCAGCCAACCCTTTTTACTGTGGCTATTGGCTTCAGATTCTCGAACTGTTAACGAAGCATTTAATAAAAAAACGCCTTGCTTAGCCCAGTTTTCTAAGTTGCCATACATGGGAATATTCATCCCCGTATCACGGCTAATCTCTTTATAAATATTACGCAATGAAGGAGGAATTTTCACTCCATCTGGCACACTAAAACTCAAACCATGAGCCTGACCGGCACCGTGGTAAGGGTCTTGCCCAACAATCACCACTTTAATGTCTTTAAAAGGGGTGTATTTAAACGCGTTAAAAATAGTATTTTTAGGTGGGTAAACCGTTTGTCCACACACCTGCTCTATTTCTAAAAACTTACCTAATGCCTCCATATAACCTTGAGAAAATTCCGATTGAAAATGTGCTTTCCAATCGGCATCTAAGTTTGTGGCCAGCTCATCAAAATACATATTACTGTATCTCGTCGCTTGGCTCTTCTAGCGGCTGTTTTGTCACGATAAACAAACGATAAATAAACACAGAAAAGAACGGCGTTACCACCACGTTTAACGCAAACTCAGCAAAACCTAACGCTACCGGGTTAACAGCGATCATCAAGTTTAGTAATACTAATGCTAATACATACGCCATCATCACAAAGCCCAACAATGTGAAGCCTCTAAACACCAACTTATTTCCCTTAACCTGCTTATTACTGGCTTTAATCGCTTCGATAGGAGACAAGCCATCTATCAGTGTTAAATAAGGTGCATAAAACCAGCGGTAAAACACAATACTTAACGGTATAGCAGCAATGACCATAATAAACAGATTACGAATTTGCTCACTCTCGAAACCCGATGACAATACGGTCGCCACTAAAACAGCCGGTATCATAACGAGTACGACGCCCAAGCCCAAAACAAAACTCGTCAAGAGTACTGGCATCACTTTACTTAGTGTTAATGAGAATGCATTTTTTAAACTATCATCTTGATCAGCTGAAAACTGATGGATAAACGCCATGATATACACAGAAAAGAACATACTAAGCGCGGCAATAATAAGGACAGCCATTAAATTAGGTTCTTGGCCTGAAGTGGATGTCACCAGCATTATCACAGGCGTGATGCTAGATGCCACGCTTAACCAAAACAACTTATTAAATAGTCGCCCGTAAAAAGACAGGCTTTGCTTGAAAATATCGATGGCAGTCATGGTATGTCTCTACAAATAAAGGCTAGATCATAACAAGGCTATGGTCGTAAATAAATGTTATTCATTCATCCGACTAATTTTACGATTAGGTCAATATATCAGCCACAAAAAAGCCCGAACAGATATGCTCGGGCTTAATTGTCATTATCAAATATATAGCGCTTTTAAGACCAAATAGAGATCTATTTAAGCGGGCGCATATGTGGGAACAAGATCACGTCTTTGATGGTTGGGCTATCCGTAAACAACATCATTAAACGGTCAATACCAATGCCTTCACCCGCTGTTGGAGGCATGCCGTATTCTAGTGCTTGAATGTAATCTGCGTCGTAATGCATGGCTTCATCATCACCTGCTGCTTTTTCGTCTACTTGACGCTGGAAGCGTTCTGCTTGGTCTTCAGCATCGTTAAGCTCAGAGAAACCATTTGCTAATTCGCGACCGCCAACAAAAAATTCAAAGCGGTCAGTGAAGAATGGGTTGCTATCACTACGACGAGCCAGTGGAGATACTTCCCACGGGTAAGCTGTAATAAACGTTGGTTGATCCAACTTGTGCTCAGCCGTTTCTTCGAATATTTCGCACAACCACTTACCAGGACCCCAAACGCTCTGCTTGGCTTCTTCTTTAATGCCCACTTGCTTGGCGTATGCTTTTAATGCATCTAGGTTGTTTTCACAGTCTTGGATCACTGCGTTATCAAACTCGGGATTGTATTTCATTACCGCGTCAGCCATGGTGATGCGGGCAAATGGCTGAGAGAAGTCGTAAACCGATTCAGCGGTTACATTGCCTTCAGCGTCTTTGGTTGTGTTTACAATATCTGTTGTGCCCATTACGTCTTGGGCAAGGGTACGTAACATGTCTTCTGTTGTGTCCATCAAGTCATGATAAGTGGCATAGGCTTGATAGAATTCAATCATGGTGAATTCTGGGTTATGACGAGTCGACAGACCTTCGTTACGGAAGCTGCGGTTAATTTCGAATACACGTTCGAAGCCACCCACAACCAAACGCTTAAGGTTTAGTTCTGGCGCGATACGTAAAAACATATCAACGTCTAATGCGTTATGGTGAGTCTCAAACGGTTTTGCCGTAGCGCCACCAGGGATCACTTGCAGCATTGGAGTTTCAACTTCCATGAAGTCACGGTCGTTAAGGTAACGACGAATGCCTTCTACAATTTTTGAACGAATTTTAAATAATTCACGAGTGTCTTTACTCATGATCAAGTCAACATAACGCTGACGGTATTTAGTTTCTTGGTCTGCTAGACCATGAAACTTATCCGGTAGCGGACGTAACGATTTGGTCAGCATCACAATGTCAGACGCTTGTGTAACATTGACGAATAACTCGCCTTTACCTGATTTGTGCAAAGCACCTTTTGCACCAACAATATCACCTAGGTCATAACCGGTTTTATAGTTGATTTCTTTTTGAACTTCTTTGGCAATATAAATTTGGATAGTGCCAGACGTATCTTGAATTTGAGCAAACGGCCCACGCTGAAACATAACACGACCAGCAACAGCCACTTGGTTGTCTTGCTCTTCTAAAGTTGGCTTATCAAACTCACCATATTTAGCTTGTAGATCAGCAGCCACGTGTTTTCGATCAAAATCGTTCTTGTGGCCATTTGCAGGGCAACCCTCACGAAGCGCATCTAATTTTGCGCGACGTTCGGCGATCAATTTATTTTCATCACGTGGTTCAGTCATGTTTCTACCTTTGGTTCAAATCAGTCGCCGAATATCAGACGCCCAACATTTTATATTAATATCTATTTTTTGTGGGAGGGCGCTTGCGCGCGATAATGTTAAATTAATCGCGCGCAGCGCCCTCACACATTATTTTTTTGGTTCAATTATTCTTTTGGCTTACAGACCAGCCTTCAACGACGCTTCCATAAATGGATCTACGCCCCATCCAATACAGTTTGTTTATTTCTATTTTCAACGCCGGTACGTAAATCTTTAATGCGTGAATCATCCAACACATATGAACGAATTTGACTGCCCCAACCAATGTCGCTTTTAGTATCTTCTAAAGCCTGACTTTCAGCATTACGAATACTTAATTCACGCTCATACAGTTTTGCTTTCAACTGCTTCATGGCTTGGTCTTTGTTTTTGTGTTGCGAACGCTGATTCTGACACTGGGTAACAGTATTGGTCGGTAAGTGAGTAATACGTACCGCAGACTCAGTGGTGTTAACGTGCTGACCACCTGCCCCTGATGCTCGATAAACATCAACTTTTAAATCGGCAGGGTTCATGTCAATTTCAATATTGTCGTCTATTTCTGGTGATACAAACACTGATGCAAATGATGTATGGCGGCGACCAGAGGAATCAAACGGAGATTTACGCACTAAACGGTGAACACCTGTTTCTGTTCGTAACCAACCAAATGCGTATTCGCCTTCAAAGCGAATGGTTGCGCCTTTAATACCGGCTACTTCACCTGCCGACACTTCCATCAATTCAACTTTAAAGCCTTTGGCTTCGCCCCAACGTAAGTACATTCGTAAAATCATTTCGGCCCAATCTTGAGCCTCTGTGCCACCTGAACCCGATTGGATATCAAGGTAGGCATTATTAGGGTCCATTTCGCCTGAAAACATACGGCGGAACTCAAGCTTTTCTAATAATGCTTGTAAATCGTCTAGCTCAGATTCGACTTCGGCAACCGATTCTTCATCGTTTTCTGCTACCGACATTTCAAGTAAATCACCACAATCAGATAATCCGGAGTCCATACCATCGATGGTATTCACTACCGCTTCTAAGCCCGCACGTTCGCGGCCTAATTCTTGGGCTTTTTCAGGCTCATTCCAGATGGCACTTTCGCCTAGAATTAGCTCAACTTCTTGTAGACGCTCTGCTCGATTAGCGTAGTCAAAGATACCCCCGAAGCATCTCAGTACGGGCAGTTAAGTCTTTGATTCGATTAACGATTGGTTGAACTTCCAATTGCTTTCTCCAACAGGCTAAAATGAGCATTAAATTTGGGGGCAATTCTACCTAAATTCCCCTGTTAAACATAGCGCTATGCCTGTGTTTAAATGCCATTTAATGGGCAATTTGAACCCTTTTAGAAAAAGATCTGCATTCTGTTCCCATACGGCCCTGCTCATCTATAATAAATTCATTACATGCTGGGTTCTTTTTATGAAATTAATACTATCAAGCTTACTGATTCTCTTATCAATATCAGCCTTCAGTGATGATAACCGAGCATTATTGGTCCCAATCAAAAAACTGACTGATTTAGCCATGCAAGATGACATCTTACTTCATGCCCAAAAGCATGACGGTAAGATGGATTTAAATGAAATATTCACAAAAGAAGACCACTGGATCGCATCAGAAACCAAGCCCACACATTATTTAAATAAACCCTTACAGTACTATTTTGAAGGCCTAATTCAGCAGCCGGGCAGTCCCTTTGTCGAACTGATATTAATGGGCAGCCAAGGGGAGACTCTGGCGGCTTTTCCTACGCCAACCGATTACTGGCAAGGGGATGAGGCAAAATTCATCAATGTGATGGCTGATGAGCAAGTATTTATTGACCAATTAAATTGGGATGAAAGCACTCAAACCATCAGCGCTCAAATAAGTGCGCCAGTAAAAGATGCATCAGGTGAGATGTTTGGGGTGCTGACCGCCGGCGTTGAGGCCAGCCAGGGAGCTTCAGGAGGGATCGAAGCAGAATAGGCTGAATCAATCTTTAAGTTCAAACACTCCTATAAAGATTCTTAAGATGTCTCAGCAGGCTTTCATCCAAAGGCAATCTGCCCAGTCTAATAGCATATGAATCACTAAACCTAGCCCCACTAATCCAATTATTTGATGTGACCTCTGGATTGGCTTGAGGGCAACCTTCAATGCCAGTGGCCACAACATCATGCCCGTATAGATCACAATGGGCCATAAGGTGTGTAATGGATGGAACCAAATACTACAACGCCCCGGAGCGTATATAGGGTCAGCCAATAGGTGATCAATATCCACAGCCATGGTCGCCATTAATACCATGAAAATTAACTTGTAGCCCAGCGAACTTACCTGCCCAGCAATACCTAATGCCACCAGTAACGGCACGGCT
This sequence comes from Bermanella sp., assembly GCA_034112345.1. GTDB lineage: Bacteria > Pseudomonadota > Gammaproteobacteria > Pseudomonadales > Oceanobacteraceae > Bermanella. Next base: position 18,378 of record JAWUVN010000076.1, read on the forward strand.
ACATGCAGTACCAGATGAATCACCGAGCGCGATTCATTCAGCCATAGAAAAGCATCCGCCAGCATAACCACAGCCCCTTTAAGAGCGGTATAGGGTTTTAATTAGGTGGTAGCCAAATTGGGTTTTGATTGGGCCATGTACTTTAAGAATTGGACGCTTGAATACTACTTCGTCAAACGCTTTCACCATGTCGCCTTTGTGAAACTCGCCTAAGTTGCCACCGTTCTTTTTACTTGGGCAAGTAGAATATTGCTTGGCTAGCTTGGCAAAGTCTTCACCTTTATCGATGCGCTCTTTTAGCACTTCAGCCATTTTCTTTTCTTTTACTAATATGTGACACGCACTTGCTACAGCCATTTGATTCTCCGAACTGCCCGTAAGCAGCCACTACATAGATGAGTAATTACAGGACATTAAATAATTACTGAGCATTTTACCGTATAATGGCCAGAATCTTTACTAATTATATTCACATAGGTCTAACACCGTGGCACTTAAAGCAACTGTTTGTAAATGCGAATTAAATATCAGTGATATGGACCGTCATTACTACCACACCCATTCTTTAACCATTGCACGTCACCCTAGCGAAAATGATTTGCGCATGATGGTCCGTATATTGGCATTTGCCTTAAACGCCCATGAAGACATGCAATTCACCAAAGGCCTAAGTACGCAAGACGAGCCGGATGTCTGGCACAAAAGCCTAAGCGATGAAATTGAAGTATGGATTGACCTAGGCCAAATAGACGAAAAAAGATTGAGACAAGCCTGTGGTAAAGCCAAACAGGTCATTCTGTACACTTATAATGACAAACAAGCTGCTCCTTGGTGGCAGCTAATGGAGAAGCATTTCGCACGACACTCGAACCTTTCCGTTTATCATATTGCTTCTGAAGATGGAGAGGCATTAGCAAATATGGCCAGTAAATCCATGGATCTTCAGATCAGCATCCAAGATGGTGAAGTATTCATTAATAGTGGTAATGACAGTTTACAACTTGCCGCTAAAGCTATTTACCCCTCTAAATAAGCCAAGTCATTTATATACTGCAAACATAAACATTAGCCCCACATTAAGTAAGTGATACACCATTGATAACATCACTTACGCCATTCGTTTTACCCCGTCTTTTGATGTCTACTTAATATAACAATAACGGCCAACTCTAAAAAAGATGTCCGTTATTGATACAAGAATGGCCAAATCTAACATGGGGTAATACTCCGTCATTATCTTTACTTGTGTTAGCGGCGGAACAGAGGGCACTCAAATAAAAACTGTCTAAGCATTCATTCCAAGCTCGCTCATTCTTAATCCTAACAAAGAGATCTAATAATGAATTTAGCTCGAATAAGTTCGGTACTGGCTTGCGTGACATTAATGTCTTCAGGCGCACATGCCATGTCTGCTTCCCCCAACCCAAGTACTCAACCACAAGCCACTGGATACACTGGTGATGCTAATTCTTTAGCGCAACAATGCTTTTCAGTACAGTCGCCAGAAAATGGTAATTACATGGCACGCTTTGATCAAGGTGGCGCAGTGGATGGCGGCTTAAGTTACCACTTTGAAAATACACCGAAAGAAAGTGCTAGTAAGTTTTTTTTAAAACCAACATCGTTTGGTAAATATTTGTTAACCGATATAAATGGTCGCTACCTAGCTAGCCACTTACCTGCAGAAATTAGCGCAGGACAATACGCGGGAGAGTTTGCAGAATGGACTGTCTCACAAGAAAGTAATGACACATACAGCCTTCATGCAACTGCATTAAATATGAAGGTGCGACATAAAACCACTGAGGGTGGCATGTACTTTTTTGATTTATTAAACCCCTTTAATTTTAACAGCGAAAATACATTTAAGCTGATACCACAATCGGGCTGCACACCTTTCCCTGAAGTCACAACAAACGTAGCGGGTAATAAAGCGGTATTGATAGGCGATGTTAACGACCCTGTTCGCGGCTTTGTTGATCCACACACACATATAACATCCTACGAATTTATGGGTGGAAAAATGATGGCGGGGAAACCATTCCACCGCTGGGGTGTTGAAGAAGCACTAAAAGACAGTAAAGACATTCATGGGCCTGATGGCGCATTGGATTTAATTGGTAACTTATACACGTTTGAAGACCCAAATATGCGTTACGACACTCGTGGCTGGCCTGATTTTCCGTGGTGGCCGAATCATAAACAAATGAGCCACAGTGGTTATTATTATAAGTGGATTGAACGAGCTTACCTTTCAGGTTTGCGCTTAATGGTTACCGACCTAGTTGAAAACGAAGTCCTGTGTAACATTCAAAAAACCATCAATCCCGCTAGCTGGCTCAATCCGAATAGCTGTAACACAATGGACAGCATTCGTTTACAAGCCAAACGTTTAAATGAAATGCAAGCCTATATTGATGCTCAAAATGGCGGCCCGGGTAAAGGTTTCTTTCAATTAGTGACCTCACCAGAACAAGCTCGTGACGTAATTGCTAACGGGCAAATGGCTGTGCTTATGGGTGTAGAAGCTTCTGAAACCTTTAACTGTGGATTAAAAGATAAATGTACCGTTGAAACCGTTGAAGCTCAACTAAACGAGCTATACGACTTAGGTATTCGCACTATTTATCCATCCCATAAATTTGATAATAAGTTAGCGGGATCAGCAGTTGAAGATGGGTTTATTAACCTTGGTCAATGGTTAGCAACCGGACGCTTCTTTGAAACTGAAGAGTGTGATGTTCATACACATGGTCGTAACTTCAAATCAGGCTTCCCACTGATTGGCGATGTGCCTGTGATAAAAAATATTTTAGATGTGGCAAATTTAAATCCGGTATATGACGAAAGCATTCAGCACTGCAATCAACATGGCATCACTGATTTGGGCGTGTACCTAGTTAACCGCATGATCGATAAAAATATGCTTATTGAACTAGATCACATGAGTAACTATACCGCCACTGCCACCATGGACATTGTTGAAGCTCGTAACTACAGCGGTGTAATTACTTCGCACAGCTGGATGCGTGACGGAAAGAATGGGCTGGTTCACGATAATGTCCGTCGCTTAATTGAAGTGGGTGGATTTAGCACACCCTACAATGTCAATGCGACTGACATTACCGATCGCATTTCTCGTTACCTAGATATTGTTGAGCAAACCCCTTATCTAAACGGCGTAGGTTTTGGTACGGATATGAGTGGCCTTGGTGGGCAAGCTGGCCCAAGGGATGATACCAACATCAATCCCCTTGAATATCCATTCACATCTGAATTTGGCCTGGTCTTTGATAAACAGGTTTCCGGTAACCGTGAGTTCGACTTAAACCAGGATGGCATTGCCCATTACGGTTTAGTTGCCGACCACCTACAAGACATTCGTGAGCAAGCACCACAACGTATTTATGAATCAGTTATGAACTCGGCTGAAGCCTATCTGCAAATGTGGGAACGTGCTGAAGCCAGCACCAATAATGTGCACTTTGATCCTTTAGCGGAGTAACTACGCAGATCAAAAAATCAGCTATAACATGCTTGTCAAAGCTTACATCACTAATGCTCTGGCAAGCTGAATAACTAAAACGAAACGCCATAACTGGCTTATCTCAAACCTAAAAATAGAATGCCCCCATAACATATTGCTATGGGGGCATTTTTATTAGTGATATATATTACATGCAAAACCTTATCCTCTATTACTATGTATTCAGCCATATAAGATGAAGCATGCTATGCACATATAATTAATAAATCCGATTATTGAAGAAAATTTTCGTCATAAAAAAGCCCCTTACACTTTCGAGTAAAGGGCTTTCTAATATTTACAACATCAGCCTAAAACAATTTTTTAAGCTTCTCTTTAGCTTTACGTTCTAATTCCTTTTTCTTTTTCTCAGCATCCGCTTTTGCTTTGGCTTTTTTTGCATCAGACTTTTCTTTAGCCTTAGCCTTTTTAGCATCGGCCTTAGCTTTGGACTCAGCTTTTAACTGATCCTCATAACTGGATAATTTAGTTTTCCCCAGTTTTTCTAACGAATCACTCTTACTGCCTAAACTGCCTTCTATTAAGTTAAGATCTTTTAATTGCTCAGTGTAATCACCACCATATGAGAGTAATTTATCATTTAGCTTTTTCTTCAGCTGATTTTCAAGTTCGGCTTGTTTTTGGTCTATTCGCTTATCAAATGCTTTATTAAGCTGACTATCTAAATCACTTTTTAAATTAACATCTGGATCTGTTAATTCACCTTTCGCTACAGCCGTCACTTTAAATTGATCAACATTTTTAAGCGCCGCGACCATTTCCTTAGCTAAAGTAGTTCGGTCTTTACTGTCAAATTTTGATTGTTTAAATAAACCATTACCGACTGTATTCATCTCACCATCAGAGAATACTGCATTGGCTTGTACCTGAAGATTGCTAGAAACCAATTTCAATCCTGCCAGTCCCAGCTTCATATTACTTAGATTCCAGCCCTCTACATTTAAATCAAATGAATCTTTGCCTGGTGATGTACGGTGTTCAAGCAGACCCGTCAACTTCAAACTTTTTATGCTTTTTAAATTTTGACCCGTTGCCCATAAGCGCGTTGGTGCATCAATCACATCTTGCTGATGGGTAATGTCTTTTACCTTAACAGCAACCTGCCCCATTGAGTCTGAACCTTTAGCCATAGCCGGTAATGCCATGGTAAAACTTAATGTTTTTATCCAGAAGTCAGGCAGCGGACGATCCGTTTCAAAGTGTATAAAACGACCATCTAAACGTTTATCTTTTAGCGCTTTCGTATCTGCTTTGGCTTCATCATCAATCATCAGTGGGCGTACTTTTTCGTAGTAACCCAATGCGGTTTCCGCGTAGCCGCCAGCATCGTCTCCAAATAACAGTGCTGCGAGATTACTGGCTCCGGCTCCATCTATTGTGTACTTACCTTTTAGGTTGGCTAAGTCTTGCTTAGGCGCGCCTTTTAATTGCGACCATTTTTGTTTTAAATCGGACTTACCTTCACTAATAGCACGTTTAGCATCTGCAATGGATTGTTTGTCTTTTTTGAACTGGGCTTTTAATGCATCTAGCTCTTTTTTACGCTGTTTAAAGTCATCTACATCTTTAAACTTACCTTTTAATATACGATTTAAATCTGTCTCGTAATTCTTAAGGGCCTTTTCGCTTGGCAAATTGGCGAGTGCATCGTCAATTTCTTTTTTACGCTGCTGGTAGGCACCTTCAAACGCCTCTCCATAAATCATCGTGAGTAATTTTTCACGCTCAAGGATTTCATCTGCAGATGGAAGAGCTTTACTTTCAACCTGCTGTTCGTCTGACTTTTTGGAGTCGCTTTCGCTTTCAGAGGAATCGGATTCATTGTTATCAGATTTAGGTTTAGACTTTTCAGCAACCAAAGCACCAGAATAATTTCTGACCGAGCCCATAGTCACGCCTGTTAACTTAACATCAGGAATAATGGCTTTACCCAACAATAACGGAAACGGCTCTAATGTGGCCACTGCAGTATCAAAACTTACAATATTTTCCATAGGCGCATCTTTGTCTGCCACTTGAACACCTGTTATGGTTAACGATAACGGGCTGAAACCTAAGCTGATGTCAGCTACATTTACCTGCGCCCCCACTGCATCACTTCCATATTTTTCAACCGCCATTTTTATAAGCGGCCCTAAAGCAAACAGCCAAAATACAGCGACCAAAGTGACGACACTTACAAATCCAACTAAACCAGACCAACGAATCCATTTTTTCATGATTACGCTCCCAGCTTTTCGTAAACTTTGTAAAACTTACTGGCTTTTACTAACTTACTAATTTTTAGCTTATCGAACCACTTCATTAAGCGATCTCGGTACACCGAAATCATTAATCGACTAACAATAAGCATAGGAATAAATAAAACAGTGGCAATCACCACGCTGCCCAATAATAAAGTGTGGTTGAATTTAAAGGCACGCCAAACATCGCTCTGATATAGGTCTGTCCATGTTTGTAATAGATGTGGATTGCTTAATAAAGACTCTCCTACCATTACCGATAATGGATCTAACGCAAAAGCCACCAGTGTTAACACCGCACTGCCTAAAAAGAAAGCACTCAGGTTCACGCGAATCACACATACTAAGAATAATATGATCAAATTATGCAGGCTAAAAAATGGGGTTAAACCAATAAACAGTGCAAATGCAAAACCAAGGGAGAGTTGACCGGGAGACGCATCGCTATTTAGCACCTTGAAAAATTTGGCCAGTAAACTGAGCATGAACACATCCTTATTTTATTGATTTTTTATAACATGAAGATTAACACTGATTATAGCTAATATCATAAAGAAGCGTCAGCTAAGCTCTGGGTTCTTTATGAAATAACTAACCTGCTGTTAAAGCCATTCACTCTAACCAGAAGACTTATCTTCTAATCGCTTCAAATACTCTGTTATATCTTTGAATACGGGGTTTAAAAACTGAAAAGGCCCTGAAATACCGCCCACAATATGCCTATGAGGCACTTTTTCATAAATAACCATTTCATGCTCAACCCCTAACTCATCTAGTCTTTTAGAAAACCGCTCTGAATGGTACAAACCCACGGTCACATCTGCACGGCCATGCATAAGTAGCATTTTAGACATATCGGAAGTTGCCAGATTGATTGGATTAGCATCATGGCTGTTGTGTTGATGCCCTTCATCGTCCTGTTGTTCACTAATATCGTGTAATTCAACACCATCAAATTTTCCCACTACCAATGGATCATCAAGCGGTAAATCGTATGGGCCTGCTAGACCAATACACGCGTTAATATCAATATTGGCATTTGCAGATTGTAAGTATTTTGGCTCTGTATTTAACATGGCTATAGTATGCGCTCCGGCACTATGACCAATGAAAATCACATCTAACGGTTTACTTTGAACACCAGCTTTCAGAATATTTAATTTTGAAAGCTGGTCAGGCAAAGCAGCACACGCATTCGCCACGTCCTCTATAAAGTGTGGGAACTTTGCATCTGGATATAAGCGGTAATTAGGCAGTGCCGTGACATAACCTAACTTTGCAAATTCTACACCTGCAAACTTATAGTTGTCTTTATCACCTGAATCCCATGCGCCTCCATATACAAATACAATCACGGGTTTAGCTGCATCGACAAAATCTGGTACGTACACATCTAATGAGTGACGTTCCCCTTCGTCATAAGACAAGTCTTTGTAACGTTTAACACGCGTTGAAAATGCCAAGCCATTCATAATCAACAGTGGGTTAAATAAAGCCAGTAAGATAAATAAGGCAAATATAATGCTAAAGACAGTTAAAATAGTGGACATAAAACACTCATAAAATTTAACAAACTAAATAAATATATAATTGAATATTAGGTAAACAATTAAGCCTATCGTAATACTCAATGTAAAACAGCCAACTCATACTTGTTTTTAGCTAAGGCCTTTAACCAGTTCAATTAAACGCTCAATTTTCACGTTACTTAATTGGCGATAATCAAAATATGGGCAAACGATCAGATTATGATTAGGCCAAATCACAAAGTCTTTATCTAATCGAGTCATGCCTTCATGGTTATCCTCATAATAACCAAGGTCTATGGCATATTGCTTACCCATAATTATGTGAACGGGTTTATCTGTTTTGGGTGAAGCGCATGAATTTACATCACCGAGATCTGGCGGAGTAAACAACAATCGAATGCCCGATTTATTTTGAAGCAATCGAGTATCTCGGTACATTTGCCAAGTTTGTATACTAGGCTGATCCGTAGCCCCTACATTAGACTGCTCAATCACATGATTATGAGCCATATAAGCATGTATGAATTTAGCGTAAACATTAAAAATCTTTCGCCAATGATTGCCTGTCTCTTGTGCAATAAATGCCACATCATGTTCTTGAAGTGGCTTTAGCTCATCTAGGTAAGTGTATTCATCTAACGGTGGACGATTAGCAATATATACATTCAACCAACTGCTATTAATATCGCCTAAACCAATCATTACTGTATTCATTGCCTATTATCACTGTATTAGTCATCATAGTTAAATCTTTAGCCGTTTTATAAACAAGACCTCATGACCAAACCTGAAATTATTCAGAGCATCATACACAATCTTAGACAAGATTTATCGCAAGCCATGTTTGCCGCCGAAGAAGCATTAAAAGGGGCTACTCACGAGCAAAGTAAAGCCGAAACACAATACGATACCTTGGGATTAGAACATGCCTATCTGGCTGAAGGACAAAGCCGCCGCATTGATACTCTGGGCGCTGAAATCACACGCCTAGATAACTGGCAAGCCCCAGACTTTTCGATTGATGACGAGGTCTACCTAGGCGCATTAATTGAATTAACCCATACCATCACGGCCGATGTTCTATCTGTGTTTTTGGCCCCTGCTGGAGGTGGTCAAAAAATTGAAGGGCTTACTTTGCATGTTATCACCCCTGACACTCCGTTAGCCGCTAGTATATTAGGTCGGTGTATAGGTGATATCGCCAAACTGCCCAATGGACAAGTTTACGAAATAACCAACCTAAACTAACCCGATCCAAAAGCACCCTTCATACTCTAATATCGAATAAACAACGCCTTAAATCAATGGCGTTAATAGTCTCTTACACATCTGATTAATAGTTATCACGTATTCTCAATCAATCGTATGTTTACCCTGCTTTTGCCTTGTTTTTTGAGGCTTAAACTTGCTACAGTCGAACCACTTAAAAATAAAAACAATAAATTTAATAGAGGTTTATATGTCTGCTCAATACGATATTGTTATTTTTGGTGCCACCAGTTTTGTGGGTGAAATCCTTACCGGCTATATGATGAAACAATATGGCACCGACGGTGAAGTGACGTGGGCCATGGCCGGTCGCAGCGAATCTAAGCTGAACGACATAAAAGACAAACACAATGCTCAAGCCATTCCTCATATTATTGCTGATGCCGCAAACGAAGCACAATTAAAAGACATGGTGGCACAAACACGAGTAATTATTTCAACTGTTGGCCCTTATGCATTATTTGGTGAACCACTGGTGAAAGTATGCGCTGAAACCGGTACCGACTACTGCGACCTAACCGGTGAAGTGCAATGGTACAAGCGCATGGCAGACAAATATGAAGACACGGCAAAAGCCAGTGGCGCACGTATTGTACATTGCAGCGGCTTTGACTCTATTCCATCGGATATGGGTGTTTATTTTTTACAGCAACAAGCCCAGAAAAAATTTGGGAAATCTTGCCAAACGGTCTCAAACCGTGTGATGAAAATTCGCGGTGGCGCCAGCGGTGGCACCGTTGCCAGCATGACTAATATTGCAAAAGAAGCGGGTAAAGACTCAGCCCTTCGTAAAGAACTTCAAAATCCATATAGCATTTGCCCACCTAAGCACGGTTTTATAACACGCCAGCATAATGTGAGTGGTGCTGAATTTGATGCTGATTACAACGCATGGATCGGCCCATTTGTTATGGCTGCAGTAAACATACGGGTGATACATCGCTCTAATGCGCTGCTCAACAATGCCTACGGCAACCACTTTCAATACACCGAAGCCATGCTTATGGGCAAAGGCAGTAAAGGTAAGCGCACCGCCCGTTTTATGGGCTGGGGATTAAATGTATTCATGGTACTGGCGGCTATCGCCCCTACTCGCTGGTTCATGGAAAAGTTCATTTTGCCTAAGCCTGGTGAAGGTCCTACTCCAAAAGAGCAAGAAACTGGCATGTACGATATGCGTTTTATTGGCAAAACAGACACTGGCAATAAGATCAAAGTGAAAGTCACTGGTGATCGAGACCCTGGTTATGGCAGTACTGCGAAAATGCTCAGTGAAGCTGCTATTTGTTTGGCACAGCTTTCTAAAGACGAAAAAGCCGGTGGTTTTTGGACTCCTGCCAGCGCATATGGCCTAACACTGGTAGATCGCTTAACAAAAAATGCAGGCTTAACCTTTGAAGTTTTAGACAATTAATCAATCGATAGAAACCTGCCTTTCCAAATTCAAGGCTCGATACCTTATTGAGCCTTGAATTTGTATTTTCACTCAATTGCCGTATTCTCTAAACAATCCTTTGTTAGTTTTGAAATGAGTTACCTATGAGCAATATTATCCATCAACGCATTGAAGATGCGCTAAAAGTTATGCTGCCATTCTCGGTACAAGCGGATGAAATGCTTGATGATTTAAAACAAGAGCAAAAAGGAAACTTTAGCGCTATTTTTCCAAAACACAGCTTGTTTAAAACGGTTGCCGTACGCTTTTTACCGTACATGGAAGAACTGGATCAAGACTTGAAAAATCTACCAACCGATTTTCAAGACCCTGCGTTTGAGCCATTACTGACTGATTTAATGAAAAAACTAGAAACAACACAGCAAGTGTTGAACAGCTTTCATGAATTACGAGAGTATGCTGAAGACGACGCCAAGAAAGAAAGTGAAAAATAAAACGTATTTTAAATACGGTAGGATAGGTTAGTTGCACGTCTTTTCGTGACGCAACCTATCATATTTATTCATTTAAAGTTCAACACACCTTATGCATTAAATACCTATCAGGCAGAAACCCCTCTTCCACGAATAGCATTCCATATTAAATTAATAACTCCAATAAAAAAGGCATTCATATAAATGAATGCCTTTTTTATTGTTAATAGAGAGTACGTTTAATTATTTAGCGATACTACATACTAAGACTGAGTAGCCGCTGAATCTGGTTGTGCGTTACGTTCATTGTATTGTTCTATTGAAATCATACGGCCAGTGGCTTCATCCCATAGGATAAATTTAAACGATTTAAATACATCTTTTAAACGAATTGTCGGTACATCTTTAAATAAGTGTTCGTATTCCTCATGGCATTCACGCAATTTGTAGTTAGGAATACGCGCGGATAAGTGATGAATGTGGTGATAACCAATGTCAGCAGTGAACCAATGTAATATGCGAGGTAAGTCTAGGTAACTGGTACCTTCAATCGCCGCTGTATTGTAATCCCATCCTTCATCACCTGTTGCATATGAATCTTCAAAGTTATGCTGAATGGTGAACAAGATAATACCCAGCGCGCCTGCTAACGATAATGCAATAACGTAAATGGTCATGAAAGGCGCGATACCAAAGAACCAGCAACCAAATACAATCAAGCTGATCAATACAATATTGTTGGCTGCCATGTGACGGTATTCTTTCCAGTCAGACCAGAACTTTGTTTCAAAGCTATCTGCAATGTCTTTAAATGCTGTCTTAGGCGATGATATTTTTGATTTTAAAGCATGAATGGAAAATTGAATGCTGCCTTTTATCCAGGTAAAACGTGGTGTGAATATGAAGTATAAGAAGCCTCCAAATGGTGCCAATAAAATATTACGGCCATTTACATAAGATTTTTGTTTTTTCTCAGAAAGCGCTGCGTATTCTTCACTGGATAAAACGGCTAATGGACCACGGTATTTGCTCCAATTACCATTAGTAGCATGATGATAAGCGTGGTGTTTAGACCATACAAACTCTGGTACGCCACACATCACACCCATTATAAAACCAGCGATATTGTTTTGACGGGGCGTAACAAATAAACAACCGTGACCCGCATCATGCATCATCATGAAAACACGCATAATCACTAGAATCAGCATGAATACCAAGCCGGCGGTTAACCAGTATGAAATGCTTAAGCTTTCAATCGCAAAGTAAAAAAGAGCAAAATAAGGAATAATGGTTGATAGCATTTGATACATGGCAAAGCCATTACTGCGCTCTGCATACTTTTTAATCAGCGCACTTTTTTCTTGTTTTAATTGTTCGGTGGCATTCATTTTAATTATCCAAATAGAGCTGTAAGCCCCATGGTAGTTGAACCTTATTTAGTAACAGCATACACCAAAACATTCAAAAAACATGTGAACTTGGATAGATAAGGCCGATTATCACTTGATAACACGGCTCTGAGAAACAAAGAAAATATAGCAGGACAGCTTGTTCCATATATGGAACGGTTTAAAGGCGAGTCACTTATATCTTCAATTATTTACGACCCCTTAACAACTGGATAATAAATATCACCCCAATCTTCATTAGGTGTATTAAGCATAACTTGAATCACAGTGGGCATTAAAGCACCTAATAGATCAGCACCATCTTTAACCTGCTCTCTATTCACCTGGCTTTGATAAGTCGCGCCGCCATGCAGCAATTGATTACGCACCACAAATAAACGATCCAATACAATACTAAGCAATTCTGGCACCTGCTGTCGGCTTAAGCAGTTTAATGCCGATACACTTAGGTTATTAAATTCATCTTTCCAAGACTCATCAGCATCACTTTTACGCTTAGACACCCAAAAACCATGAAAGACATATGGATTTTTTATCAGCGCTTTTACTGGACCTGAATAGGTTTCCCATAAAATGGCGTAGATCTTTTTATCGGTATCGTGCTTTACCAGTTTTTCAACAAAACGAATAAACGCAAACCGTTCGGCTAATGACTCGCTACCTCCTTCATCTATGGCGTAACAGGCATTAAAGCTGACCCATAAACTAATGAGCTGTAAATCTATATCTGCTTCTTGTGAGGCTGCACACCCCAGCCAACTAACGGCACGGTGCAAGCGAGTGGCATGCATTTCTGAAAGGTGTTCACGCTGCTCTTTTAATGCAAGCTTAAGATCAATATGGGAATTAGCAATAGACATATTTTTATATTTTGACTGCTCAAACGGATGCCTGAAGTGTGTGTTTTTTAATAAAAGAAAACAAGGAGAAATCGAATATCTAATCAATAGACTAATCTTACTGATGCATTACAAACCAGCCGACCTATATTTCATCCTACGGTTAGTAGTCAAATTTAGTTGATGAATCTATCGCATACGTAATCTACCCCAAAGAAAAAGGCCATTAAGAAATGTGAGCATGAATAATATCTCACAAATCTTAATGACCTTTTGAGCACTGTTCCACCTGTAAACTCGCTACAGGCTAAGCACAAACCTAGTGCTGGTGACCACCTTCTCCATGCACGTGCCCATGAGATAGCTCTTCTGGTAACGCATCGCGTACAGTTTCAACACTTACATCAAACGTTAGGGTTAAACCCGCTAATGGATGATTCGTATCGACATCAACATTAAAACGACCAACTTTTACGATAGTAACGTCACGCATGCCTTTTTCTGTTTGAACTTTAACCGCCATGCCTTTTTGTAATTTGCCTTTTGTAGCAAGGTGCTTAATTGGTATACGTTGCATGGCTTCTTCATTGCGCACGCCATATGCTTTTTCTGGCGGCAGTGTTACTTGAAACTGATCCCCTTGTGACTTATCTGCAAACTCTTCTTCTAAGGCAGGAAGGATATTACTATGACCATATAAGAACGTCATTGGATGTGAATTAGTACTTGTTTCAAATGCTTTGCCGTTTTCATCACTTAATGTGTAATGAAAGTAAACTACGTCATCTTTTTTAATTGTCATATTTACTGCCTATATCAAATTCTTCATGTTCTGCAGAACATTATACCCGCTCTGTCTTTTAAATTAATGGGGTTTTTGTAACATGTTACACACTCTATAACAGCAAGAGGCGTTATATCGCTACCAAGGTAGAGACTGACCATTAGAATGCCAAAAACCACCGGTATTGCTTAAATTTAGTTCTGCAATGCGTTCAATTAATCCACTGGCTGCTTGCTCTGGCGTAATGTCACCGTTAAAGCCAACCATGCGTGTTTGAACAAATCCAGGGTGCAACACACAAACAGCGATATCTTGTGCTTTTAGATCCATAGCCAGTGACTTCGTAAACGCATTCAATGCGGCTTTACTTGCTCGGTAACCATAATAAGCACCACTGGTATTATCTTCAATACTGCCCATGCGACTTGTAATATTCGCAACTTTACTGCCCTTGGTTAAGAACGGCAATATGGCTTCGGTTACCGTTAGCGGTGCAATGGCATTAACTTCGAACTGATCACGTATCGACTCCACATCTAGCTCACCCAAAATTTCATTTTTGAATAAGCCCGCATTGTTAATCAATATATCAATTTTGTCTTCATCACCTAGGCATAGTGCTAGCAACTGAGTTAATTGTGCAACAGCAGCATCATCTGTTAGATCTATTCCGCTGATCACTTGATCGGCCAGTTCTTCTAATTCATCAGATGATTCACGGCAGATGGCCATGATCTCATGACCTGCGTCTGCATATTGCTTAGCCATGGCTAGGCCGATTCCGCGGTTAGCCCCTGTTATCAGTACTCGCATAATGGATCCTTTGATTACTTGTGACTTGCTGTTTTTATGAATGCTCACATAATGGGTATTAAATTGTCATATTCAAGCCAGCTTACCCAGAATTAAGGACCTACCAAGATGTTAAAACCCGTTAGCCAACCCTGCTTACGTAACCAGGATCCTATCTATCAAACATTAAAAAAGTACACTATTGAACCTGGTAACTTATTAGAAGTTGGATGCGGTACAGGTCAACATGCTGTGTATATGTCAGAACGCTTGCCTCATATTCATTGGCAGGCAACAGACCGTCAAGACGCTTTAGTAGGCGCTAACTTGTGGATTAGTGAAAGCCAATTCCTTCCGACTGCCATTGAACTGGATATATCCATGACCGACTGGCAAGATACGATCAAGCAATCCATCAGCGGTAACGAATTCTTGTATGCGTATAGCGCCAACGTGGTTCATTTTGTTTCCAACGAACTGGTAGATAATTTATTTAAAGGCTTAAGCAACTTATTAAATAAAGATGCTTATTTATTTTTATATGGGCCATTTAATATCGACGGATTCACGAGTAAAGGGAATGAGATTTTAGATGAATGGTTAAAGTCTGACATTGATCCGTTAGCAGGAATTAAAGAATTATCGAACATTACCAAACTGGCTAATAATAATGGGTTCGACTTAACAGATAATAAAATACTACCCGCTAACAATCATTTATTAGTATTTAAAAAAGAATCGTGAATATGACTTCTTATATCTGCGCAGTCATAGCAATGTGTAGATATAACTATTTCCAAGGCAATTAAAATTTAATGCCATCCTCATAAAAACTTAATAACTTAATAACTTAATAACTACAATTCACTCATCAACGCCTGACAATGTAAATGGGGCAATTGCTATACTCTTCCCATTCAAAAATATTTCTAATTCATGATCTCCGTTATAATACTTACGAGTTGTGATGGGTTTGATTACGTGAGACTTCTTAGCATTAAATCCACTCTGGGAATTAAGTTTACTTACCTTCCACTTAAATACCTTAGCCGAAAGAGTGCCATTGAATTTTTTAAAGTGAATAGCGTAATCAATAATTAAATCTGTACTAGGAATGTATTTAATGGTGGAAAATTCAACCATAAAAGTCAGACTTTCTCCATACTTTAAGTCTGAATTATAAATAGTTAGATTAACGTCCTCTACATCAAAGGGTTCAAACCCAAGCATTTTAAGAGTGGGTTGGTGACCTTGTTTGATCAAAGTTCGGCATGCGTGCTTTATCAACTTTGTTCTTTTTGGATCGCTTGGTTTTAACCATTTAACAAGTTTTTTCTGGAGGTAATCTGGATGATCCTTCGATATGTCGTTTAAATGATTCGATACACTTAAACGCACATAGTCACTGGTGTCGTCTTTTAACTTTTCTAATAACGGAAAGGTTAGATCAGGATTTTCCATTATATTTTTCAACTGAAACCCCCATGGTAGCCGGGGTCGAGAACCTTCACTCACCAAACGCCTAACATGCTCATCTGAGTGAGTAGTCCAAATATGCAATTGCTCTAACGCCGACTTTTGATCATGATCAATAAGATGCCGAATGCCCCACTCACTACTGAAAAGCACAGTTGCATAGGCTAATCCATCCATTGCTTCTGATAAATACGCTTTACCATAACGTCCCAAAAACTCTGAAACTGGCACAGCTAACCATGAGTGGATGCCTGTATCATCATCTTGCTGATCAACTGGCGCGAGCGAATTCACCAATATTGTTTTTGCATCAACAAAGTCATCTGGCAAACACAGCTTCATGGACTCAACAATTTGACGATTACGCTCCATTAAACTTAAATCGTGTAAGTTAACCAGTGCGTGCTTTAAAAACTTACTCTCGTCAAAACTAGCATCATGCTTAGAAAGATGAGTTGAAATCACCTTGATTCGGTTCTCTCCCAGCTCATTCTTAAATGGCTCAGCCATAACAATCTCTTTATCTAAATACAATATTATTGAATTTTATTTTAACTTCGCGGGTACATCTAAAAACTTTAAATCAAACTGCTGCATCCACTGCAATGTATCTTCTGTTTTTTTAGTGGGTTTATATTCGGCTGATACATAACCATGGTAATGGCTAAAGTGAATATCTTCGAATATATTGTAAAAGTTTAAATTGCCACTTGATGGCTCTCCTCGATTCGGCGTGTCTGCAAACTGGATATGCCCGATCAAATCACCATATTTTTTTATAGTCTCATCCACATGACCTTCCATTATTTGCATGTGATATATATCAAATTGCATTTTTAAATTTGAATGGTCTAGCTCGGCCACTATGTCATGCATTTGTTCGCTGTTGTAAATCAGAAAACCAGGCATATCTTTGGTATTAACGGCTTCAAAAGTCACCAATATGTTATGTCTAGAGAATACTGTCGCCGCCTTTGTTAAATTATCTTTCAACGTTTCTAAGTACTCTGTACGTTTTGAGCTATCTAAACATCGACCAGGTAATACATTGACCAATTTAACATCCAGTGCTTTGGCGTATTGATGGCAGAGTTGAATAGCTCTCTCAAACTCTTCTTGTTTTCCTGGTACACAAGCAAGTCCTTCCCCTCCTTCCATTAAATCAGCAGCCGGAACATTAATTAAACATACATCAACACCCGATTCTGTTTTAGCCTTAGCTAAGTCTTCAATACTTTCAGCATAAGGAAACTGAATTTCAACCGTTTTAAATCCTGCTTTTTTTGCAGCCATAAAACGCTCTAGCAGTGGAACCTCTGTAAACATTAAAGATAAATTGGCTGCTAAACGCATGTTCGATAGCTCCTAAAGTTGTTTTCGAATGTGAGAATACTTTGCACTGTATATCCAATGTCTATTAATTCATTTTTTAGATGATTCAATTTCTTCATAAAGGGCGATAAACGTAGCAGGGTCTTGATCAGAAAACCCCTTGCTTGCATGTTGTCGCATCAGTTCGGCCCCTAACCCAGCCATTGGTACCGCACTGCCCACATCTTTGGCAAGTTCGTTTGCCATATCTAAATCTTTTAATAAGGTTTTAACGTGCCACTTTATCTCATCAAAATCTTGCACCGCCATACGATTACCGGTTAGCTGCAATGGAATGCTGTCTGCGAAACCTCCCTGTAAAGCTGACGGTATTTTACTGGCATCCACACCTGATTTTTTAGCCATGGCCAAGACCTCGGCCATGACAAGTACATTACAGCTGACAATCATCTGATTGCATATTTTGGTGGTTTGACCTGAACCGGTCGGGCCCATGTGAGTAACACGTTGACTGAGTGGCTCTAGCAGGTGCATCACTCTATCAATATCTATTTCAGCCCCCCCCGCCATAATGACTAATGCTCCCATCTCAGCTCCCGCTACCCCACCCGAAACCGGGCTATCGATCCATGAAGCTCCTCGCTCAGCTACTGTTAAAGCCAAAGTTTGAGTGGCATCTGGGCTAATCGAGCTGAAATCAATAATAATTTGCCCTTGCTTAAGTTCAGGTAGCAGTGATGCAACAACAGACTCTACACTCTGCGTGTTTGATACACACATCATGATGACATCACACATATTAGCTACTGCCGATATTGATGTAAGCGGCTTCGCCCCTTCATTCACCAATGGCTCACACTTATCCATATTTCGATTAAAAACATATAAGTCGGTATCAAGTGTTAATAACCTGCGACACATGGGAAGACCCATTAGGCCAATACCTATAAACCCTACTTTCATCTCTTGCTCCCACATAACATATACTTCACCGATATTTCTTTCGCTGCAATCTAAGCCTAAAATAATTCCCCTACAATGGCCTATATTCTCTAAGGATACGCCATATACTGCAATTTTTATCATTGAATATTCGCGAACACCATCGTGGTAGCCTAAGCTGAACCTTAGAAATCATAAGGATATTGATCATGAATTTAGCGTCTTTATTTGAACAAACCCACAGCCTTCCTAACATCCCTAAAGTAGTGCAAGAATTGATTGCTACCTTTAATGATGAAAACTTCAATATGGAAGACATCGCACAAAAAATCAGTATGGACCCAGTATTGACTGCCAAGGTTTTACGGCTTGCGAATAGCGCACATTATGGGGCTAGCCGCACTGTGGCCAGTACATCTGACGCTTCAGTATTACTAGGCTTTTCAACCTTGCGTACATTGGTTTTGGCATCAGGTATTACAGGTGCAGTACAAACACCAGAAGGCTTTGATCGAAAGCAGTTTTGGCTAGATAACTTTGCCATTGCAGCCATTGCTAAATGGTTAGCTCCCTACTGTAACCTGGATAGAGAAGCCGCTTTCACATGCGGCATGCTTTCAAGTATTGGTGAAATGCTGATCCAACTATTAATGCCAAGTGAATCTAAAAAAATTCATGCCGCTGTTGAGGCTGGTGGTAAACTTCATGAAATTGAAGAATCGATGCTAGGTTACACCTATGCAGATGTGGGAGCAGAGTTATCCAATCGCTGGAAATTTCCGGACAACATTACATCTGGAATTAAATTTCACATGGCACCTGAGAAAGCAGAAGAAAATGAAATGCTTGCAGGGCTCATAAATTTAGCTGTGTATGTTTATCACTGCCAGAAACAAGGGCTAAGCGATGAAGAAACATTAAAGGGATTCCCTCTAGAAGTGGCCAACCGAATTAACATGAATACTGATGCTGCATTGGCAGATTTAGAAACAGTAAACGGTATTGAATCTGGTATGGAATCGCTGTTGTCAGATTTATAACATAAGTTTATTTAAGTAAGTAAAAGGGCCACTCAACTTCTATTGTTGTGGCCCTATAACCAACAAACTTACTCATCACGTAAAAACTCCCTTCTACAATGCTACCCTCCAACTGATTGATACCATTATTCAAATAAACAGCCTGAACAGAGTGGGACACACATAAGCTTATCGTGTTGAATCAGGAGTATTGTTAATGACGATCGGGCACAACCGCTAGTCACTGGCCAACGAGCTTATTAAATTCACCTTCCTGCAGACGAAAAAAATCCCAACCGAACTAACGATTAAAGTTACCTTCGGTGATGGGATTCTTAGGAATTAAGCTTGATTGGCGCAG
>JAWUVN010000077.1:0-42457 GCA_034112345.1 Bermanella sp.
GGCGTGACACGGTAAGCGATGCACAGCATACGGTGGCTGCCATTAAAGAGGTGATTCAATTAACAGAATCTCTGCAAGAGAAAATGGAAAGATTTCAGGTTTAGTTATGTAGCGCATAAACCCATAAAAAATCCGAGCATATTGCTCGGCTTTTTTATGGGTTTTAGATATTATTGATCAATAAATGTAATTGCTCTAGTAGTTAACGATGGGTTGACTACAGATGCCGAAATACTTGCATTAGTCGTTGTATCAATACGACCAACTTCAAAGTCTCTTGTAACAACTAAAGTGTCGCCAGATCCGGATGTTTCCTGTGGAAGGCTATACCATAAGTCATCATTATAAGCCGATATGGTTTCTATTGTCGTATCTTCAAAATCACTCAAAGCTGTTTTAGTTAAGCCATTAATTTCAAATAATGTATTCGACCCTGCTTCACCATAATAACTTGAGTGATTATCAACAGCGTATATTTTTCCATCGCTGGTTGAGGTAACAGATTGGTAACAAGTTGTACTATCAATAGTGGTTGATGATAAGGAGTCTAGGTTAACTTTCTCAAGGCCTGTTTCACCTGTCTCACAACCGGAAGCGCTATTATAAATAAAGCTTCCTAGGTAAATGTCATCCCCAGATTGTGTGTTACTTTGTGGGTTTTTTAAGTTTAGCTCTATCCCTTTTAACTCTGTGTCGGCATCATTATTATTCGTATCAACTTCTTCCCAGGTATTCAGGTTAAATATAGACATATAAGCAGAATTAACTGCAGCATAGCCATTTAAACGCTGCATCGTGATGGCAACATAATTCTCATTAACATGAACACTTAACATATTGGGAGAATAGGTAGTAACAGTGCCCTCTGAGTCTGTGCTGCTTGTTGAATAGTGAGAAAGGTCTATCTCACATAATTTAAAATCACTCTCTTGCTGAGCATCTAAATTAACTAACCAAGCTTCATCTTTTCCATATCTCGCAATAACAGCAGTAGAGTCATTAATGAAACCAATATCATAAGGATTAGCGGTTTCAGCGATACCAGTATCTCTCAGGCTATATCCAAGGTCGTTATCCGTTTGGAATAAACCACTATCGCTATCGATTGCAGTTTTATAAAATTTTTGAATAGTGTCTATGTTGAACCGACCTAGTTGATAAAGGTTATCTTCTCTACCTATATAGGCATAGTCTGAATCGGCGGTCGAAAGGACATCCGAACTGGAGATAGAATTGTTTTGAACAAGTTCTAGTGTATTGCTTGCGTAGTCAGAAACCCTTAATACAGCGGTATATTCATTTGATATTTCTGCAGATGAATATACGACAGCATGGTCAGATGTACATGGTACATCTCCAATGGTGACTTTTTGAGGTGAAGTAGTTTCCTCTTCTAAGCAACCAGCTAGGAGAGTAGCGCTTAATGCCGACGCTACTAAATGTAAATGTTTCATTAAATATTCCAATTATGTTTGAATGTTAGGTAAAAAGTTCGCCCAGATACAGGGGTATAAAGATAGGTTCGAGTTTTATTGTTTGTTAAGTTGTAAGCGCTAAAGCCAAATGTTGAATCTTTTAATTTGTAGCTAAAAAAAGTATTCACAACAGATTTGTTGTCTCTTTCTATATAATTCAATGTGTCGTAATACCCGCCCTGTTCATATGACCATTGAAATGTTGCAGAGTATGATAAGTAAGAGGCGCGTAAGGATTGGTCTAAAAACCAGGTTCTGTGATCATTTAATTCGTTACCAATATAACTTGATGTAGTATGTTCAGTTATTTTACTTTTTTGGTAATTAATATTTGCTGAGTATTTAATTGCTCGAGATAAATTGTAGTCGGCTGATAATTCAGCGCCTATGTATTGAACCTTACCAATGTTGTCGTATTTTAATATTCCTCTGCTGTCTTGTTGTGCTGTAATATTATTTTTTACATTTCTGAGGTAAGCTGCACTTTTTATTTCTATATTTAAATTATGATAATTGAAACCAATTTCTATGCTTTCAGATTCTTCTGCTTTTAAATTTGGATTGCCAACTGATGAGCCTTTATCACCAAATAATTCTGAAGTACTCGCCGGTCTATATTGGCGGTTGAAGCTAGCAGACAGGTCTGTGCCAGGATGAATGTCTATTTTTATTCCTGAATGAGAGCTCCAAAATTGATTGTTATTAGAGGTACTTTCTTCACTGAAAGGGTCATCTTTTGTCGAGATATAAACCACTTGGTTATTCCACGTTAGTATTTTTGACAAACTCCATTCTAGCCTAGAGCCTGTATTGAATTGCTGTCGTGTATATTCTCGATCACAGTTTCCGTTAATGTAGCATGAGTCTGTATTTGAATTATTATCATTTAGATATTCAACATCAATTGTTTCAGTTTGATATTGTTGGTTGATAATTAAAGTGGCAGATGAAAGCGGGAGAGTGTAATTAACATTCCATTTATTGAAGTCAGTTATATATTGATTGTATTGTGAACCTAATCCAATCGAGCTCCCCCTGTCGTCATAAAGCTCTAGTGTATTGGATTGAGAGTATTGAGACCTTATTGTTGATTTGTTATTTAATGTATATGTGTGTATCGCTTGCAATGCGTTTTTTTCATTTTTTATATTTGCAGTGTTTTCATTAGTGTTAATTTCGCCTGCTAGCTCTCGATTAGACTGTGATTTTTTAAATTTTAGCTCGAGTGATTGTGCTGTAGATATTTGATATTTTGTATTTAGGAACTGTTGCTTAAGGGATGTTGCATTATTATATCTAGATTCATATTGTGGCGAGCTTGGCGAACTAACAGGTTGTAGTTCTTTATAGATAAAATCATTTTCAGCGTCATTATTTTCTAAACCAAAAGATAAGAGCCATTTTTTATAGCTAAGAGATTGGTTTAAAGATGTTTGTGTTACACCATAGGTGCCAATGGTTTGTTTAAATGCCCCCTGATTATCGTTATTCAAATCGGTTATAACATTGATAGCACCTCCAATTGCTGTTGGAGATAACTCCATGGGAATGAAGCTTCTATAAACTTCAATTTTGCTTGCACCATTAATTCCAACCAGTCCAATGTCTGCCGAGCTACCGTTTAAGTCATTAACTGGAATACTATTTTCAAATACCAATACTTGCTGGCCTTGAGAACCGCGAATGTTAGGGGTTGCATACTGACCTACACCTGAAACAGATAGGATATCTATGCCTGCTTGTTGGCTTAGAATGTTTTTAATTTCAACGAAATATTCTTTGTATGGTGCAAGCTCAATGGTGTCATGAGCGCCTATGAAATTGTATGTCGAAAAGGTATTCACTGCCTGAGAGCGGACATTAACTTTATCTAATTCTAGCTCTTCGGACACAGTAAATCCGCTTAATAAAATTAAGCCACATAAATATATGCCATGTTTAAAATTCGAAAAGGTCAAGAGTCTAGCCCAATGCTTAGGCGTGACAAAGTGTAAGCCTATAGAAAGGCTTTTCCACTTAGTCGCCCACCGCAACTACAGTTAATAAATATATCTAGGCCGGTATCCGGGCTTACAACTTAAATCAATCAATTGATTTGCGGCTTGAACGCCTTCCCAAATACGTGAGTATTCAGTGGCTGGGTGTCAAACCTGAGTTGCTTACCGTTGCGGGGGCAGCACTGGAATAGTCAGCTTTTATGCTTTCTTTCACCAGTTTCCCGTTTAACTCTGACCTAAGATGACAGTCAGAGCACCTAAAAACGGCCTGCATAGTACGAAAGCTTCAATTAAAGGTCAATCAAAGTTCATTCATGTTACTGATGAATAGATTTGTTGATGGGAAGCGTGATGGTAAAGCGAGTACCAGCGCCTAGCGTGCTGTCTACGCGCATTTGACCTGCATGGTGGTTGGTAATTATGAAGAAGGAAACCGATAGGCCTAAGCCTGTACCCATGCCTACATCTTTGGTTGTGAAAAATGGCTCGAATATATGTTTAGCCGTTTCTTCATCCATTCCTGGGCCATTATCTTCAATAATGATTTCAGCGAAGTGGTCTTTTGCTCGAGTGTATATTTGGATCTGGCTATACCAATCCATATCAAATTCTTTTTGCGCTTTATATTCAACCAGCGCTTGGGAGGCATTTTTTAGTAGGTTTAGTATAACTTGTTCTATCTCTGAAGAAATACAAGGTACATCAGGCATGG
Source organism: Bermanella sp. (assembly GCA_034112345.1). GTDB lineage: Bacteria > Pseudomonadota > Gammaproteobacteria > Pseudomonadales > Oceanobacteraceae > Bermanella. The sequence goes on from JAWUVN010000077.1 coordinate 4,185, forward strand.
TGTAATCAAAATCTTTTACTAAATCAATGCTTTTAAAGTCGTACCCGCTGCTTAAGTCGTATTCATTCTTTGCGATATTGATTGAGCGTTCAATAATGTGATGTAAATTTTGAGGCTGTAAGTCTTTATCGCTTTGGCGACTAAATTGAAGCATGTTTTTGACTATGGTTGCGGCACGCTCGCCTGCTTGCGATATATTATCTAAAAAGTTAAATATTTCTCGTTCTTCCATATACTCACAAATAGTTTCCATATCTGTGTCGATGGCTTTTGCAGTATCTGAATTTCTTTGTAAGTCTGGATTTAGGCGACGTTTGATATTTTGTACAGTTTGAACCACGGCCCCTAAGGGGTTATTTATTTCGTGGGCCATGCCAGCTGCTAATCCACCAAGAGATAGCATTTTTTCAGACTGGATCATCATGTCTTCCATTTGAGTTCGCTGGGTCACATCATCTATTCGTATAACCGCACCAGATCGAGTGGTATCAAGTAATGGGTATACAGTCATATCGACAACGCTATTTTTATCGCCGTTGTTATATTGGATGCGCTCAACTTTGTTTGTTAAATGCTTTTCTAGAGAGTCTGTAATCAAATTTAAATAAGGGAATAAAAATCCGCAGGATTCTTCTAGTGGCTGATAAATTGCATCGTTACGATCGATTTGTGTAACGATTGTTGCTCCCTTATTCCATTGAGTGACTTTTAATTCGTGGTCAATGGCAATGATAGCACTTGGCATTGAATCGATAATATTGTTTAGGTAGTGCTGAAAATCAGTGAGTTTTTGTTCAACCCTTGACCTTACTTTTACTTCAAACTCAAGACGCTCATTTGATTCATGCATTTTGGTCGATAATTCAATAGCCCTGAGTCTGGCTTGTTCGGCTTTATCTCGCTCTTGCCTTAAAATGTAATCGTCTTGCTCAATACGGTTTAACATGAAGTTAAAGTTTTCAGCTAATGTTCCAATTTCATCAGAGTAAAATCGTTTTGCTCTTAATGAGTAATTCTGTTCCATAGCAATTTCATTGGTGGTGTCAGTAAGTGAAAAAATAGGACGAATAATAAGTCGGGTTATGAAATAAAGTACTAAATATATTAATATTAAACCAAAGCAAAACGCGAAAAAGTTAAGCGTAATTAGTTCAAGAATAAACGTATTTTCAAGGTTTGTTTTCATTTTAATCATTAAAATGAAATTATTTCCGGGAATGATTGTGAAATCTGAATAGGGGTTGTCAGTACTGATTTCCTTTAAATTAGGAGGGAAGGTATGCGCTTGAGTATCTAGATTTTTTCCATCAGGAGAGTAGATCGCTAGGTCAATAATGGTGAATTTATTCTGCTCGGTATTTAAATATGTAATCCAGTCTTGGCTTTTTTCTAAATAAGGAGAATTAAAGATCAAGGCGTTTAACGATGAAATGTGTTTTTGCACAGGGTTGTTGGTCGCAACCCATAGATTACTGAATGTATTGGTTACATAAACAATAGAAACCGCAATGGCAAGCAGTACGAAAACCTTTTGTTTAACTTTAAGTTGGCGGAAAAACTGACGCATAATAGATGTTTGTATGATTATTTTTGTGCCATCAGACTACATTAGAACAGGCAGTGGGCCAATAGCTAGCTGGAGATTTGGTTATAGGTTGACTTGTTGGTTGGACAGTTTATGCCTAACTCATCGCATTGTTGAATCACATAGCCAGTAATAAACTCGATTTCTGTTTGTCTATTATTATGAGCATCTTGATACATTGAGCTGTAATTATTGGCAGTAGACTGACAGATTGTCTCAGCTAGGGAGAGCGTAGGGGTGAGCGATAAGCCTAGAGTTTCACATAGGTTATCTAATTCAGCGCACACATCTTTCATGTGCTGAAAGGCAATGGGGTTTGTTAATAGCTCGCCATTCTGGCAATGGTATATAACGGTCAAAGGATTGATTGCACAATTGATAACCAGTTTACGCCATAACACGGGGTGGATATCTTTATGCCAGTGATAAACCGTTTTCGGTAACCAGCTACTGAGTTTTTTTTGGTTTGCAGTATCCGTAAGTGCACCTATGTGGTTTTCGCCTTGGCCAGCATGAATCAGTATGCCTTCAGATTTCTTATAAACCCCTTCGGTAGAGCTGCAAGCGTATATGGCCATATGTGGATAAAGATTAGATATGGCTTGTTGAGAGCCCATTCCATTTTGAATTAGGATAATTTCACAGTTCGATGATAGGTAGGGTTGTACGCTGGCTAATGCATCTTGAGCATCAAATGCTTTGGTGCAAATAATTAATTTTTGAATAGTTTGCTGATTACTGGCAAAAACAGCAGGTGTAACCTTGCAGGCTTTAGTGTGTATGTTGCCAGGCTGCTTTTCAAAGCTAAAGTGATCGGTAATTTTGTTGCGGGTGATAAAGTGCAGATTGGCGCTGCCAGTAAAATAACTGGCCCATAGGTAGCCCATGGCTCCGCTGCCAAGGATGTAAATATCTTGCATGTGTTACGCGACTTTAGAGTTTGATTGCCAAGAGTTAGCAATATACCTCAAATAGGCGTCTGGATGGTGAAGTTGAATAGAATTAATGTTTAATTCGATTGTCATCTCGTCTAGTCCAAGTTGCTTGGCCGCTATGTACGTAGGGCCTTTAGCAATCTCGATGAACAGCCAGGCTAATAAAAAATGTGCATCAGGCAAACTGTGGTGCCGACGAATGCCCAGTAATGTGAGAGTGTCTAGTTGAGTTGCTTCGCTCAGTGATTCTAGGCAACTTTGCCAAAGCTCAGTATGTTGCTGTTCTGTTCCCTGGATTTCACTGCTGGCATACAACGACATGGCTTTTGTTATATAAGCTCGTTCGGCGTAGGCAAAGTAAAAGTCACTGTTACCGTTAGGCAGTATTTTATTGGCAGAATTGCCTGGCGTCAGCATGTAGTCTTCAAACCGTCGAATACGCTGTCCATTATGGGGGGATAGTGCAGCCAGTGCGCGAGTGGTTTTCACTCCTGTACTTTGTGTGCTCATATAGTCGTGATATGAGCTATACAGATACTGATCAGGACGGCTGCATAGCTTGGTTTGTATAGGTATATCGTGCACGTATTTTAATGCTTTGATTAAATATCGTGGCTGAATTAATACTTGGCGTTTTTTCTCATCGGAGAATAAGTAACCGCTTTCTCCAGTCGTGTCTTGATGCCACTGGTTGTATTTCATTAGCCAAGAGTCGACCCAATTGCTGGGGGCTTCTGTGCTATATACAAGTAAGTGAAGGCTGGCAGGCAGCAAGCAATAGCCAATAATTTCGATAGAGGCCTGTTCTTTGAGAGTCTCTAGTAAAGCATCATAGGCAAAAACCGAGCTAAACATGCTTTGATGAGCATGGCTGGGGATGTACAGGTAGTAGATCTGATTAGGCAGATCGATATTAATTTTATTATCCATACTATAAAAGTAGTTCAGACACTTTAATCTGTCATAGAAAATGGCGAAAACGGACTGCTTGAGAGTATTGTTTATGAATATATAAATAAGATATGAAGTTTTTGCGCAGGTGGTTAGAATAGAGCAGTTGAAAATAATTTTAATATTCTAAAGTAGGGGTGAATTATGCCATCTTTTGATGTGGTTTCTGAAATTGATAAACACGAAGCAACAAACGCGGTAGATCAAGCGAATCGTGAACTTGAAAGACGTTTCGACCTTAAAGGCGCTAACGCATCGTTTGAGCTAAAAGAGGGCGGTGTAACCTTGACGGCTAATGAAGAGTTTCATATTGATCAAATGAAACCTATGTTAGAAGCCAGTCTAATTAAGCGTAAAATTAAACCTTCTTGTGTGGAATACGGTGATCTTCAAGGGGCAGGCAAACAAGTTAAAATGATTGCTACTTTGAAAGAAGGCCTAGATAAAGACTTAACTCGAATCATGGCAAAAATGGTTAAAGAGAGTAAGAGTAAAGTACAAGCCGCCATTCAAGGTGACAGTATTCGTGTGACCGCTAAAAAGCGTGATGAGTTACAAGATGTGATGGCGCTATGGCGAGAAAGTGAAGATATTAAACTGCCGCTGCAATTTAAAAACTTTAAAGACTAGAACCGCTGCTTATCTTTATTTAGGCACCCGTATTTAAGAGCCCCAATGTTAAAAAAAATTGATACTCAGCATAGTTGGAAAGAAAGTCTAGAGGCGTTGCTGCAAAAAGACGTGCTGTATATGCTGTTGTTGGGGTTTTCGGCGGGACTGCCTTTACTGTTGATTTTTTCTTCTTTGTCATTATGGCTAGGTCAGGCGGGCATAGAAAAATCGGCGGTTACCTATTTCAGTTGGGCTGCATTGGGGTATTCATTTAAATTTGTTTGGGCCCCGTTAGTGGATTGCCTACCGATCCCTGTTTTAACGCGTGTATTAGGCTTGCGCCGTTCTTGGTTGCTTGTCTCGCAACTTTCCATTGTATTAGCAATATCTCTTATGGCTAGCACAAACCCCGCAATAGAAAACCAATTGATTTATATGGCTTTAGGGGCTGTTTTGTTAGGTTTTAGTTCTGCAACACAGGATATATCGATAGATGCTTACCGAATTGAATCTGTAACAGCTGATATGCAGGCCATTGTTAGTTCTGGTTATATGGCGGGGTATCGCATTGGAATGATCGTATCGGGTGCAGGGGCTTTGTATTTAGCCAGCTATTTCGGAACCAGTCTGGATGATTATCAATATCTCGCGTGGAAAAATACCTACCACTTTATGTCGCTTTTTATGTTGGTTGGTATTGTTGGTACGCTTTTAATTACAGAGCCAATAAAGCGCGAAAAAGAATTCTCTTATCCACCTAAAGAATACATGGGTTTATTATTTACCTTTGCCTTATCTATTTGTGTATTCATATCCTGGTTTGTATTTACATCAGACATTAGTGCTCTAGTTAAAGGTAATCTAACAGAGGTAGTCAACAGTAAGAATTTGGCAGGTTTTTTAGTTGAGTTGATCAGGCTTGGTGTCGCGATATTTTTAGCGGTAATAACGGCAAAATTGATCAGTAAAACACGTATCGTGAATGACGAATTAATTGAAAATAGCTATGTTTCACCGGTGAGACAATTTTTTGATGATTACGGTAAATCCACTGCATTATTATTGCTAGCCTTGATTGGTTTGTACCGTATTAGTGATATTGTGCTGGGTGTGATCGCGAATGTTTTTTATCAAGATATGGGCTTCAGTTTAAATGAAATAGCCGGTGCGGTGAAATTATTCGGATTAAGTGCGACCCTTGTTGGTGGTTTTGTAGGTGGGGTGTTAGCCATGCGATTAGGAGTTATGAGGGTCTTGTTTATTGGAGCGTTACTTGTAGTAGTAACTAACTTATTTTTTATTACACTGGTTTATTCTGGGCATAACTTACCGGTTCTGTATTCGGTGGTGGCCATGGATAATTTGGTGGCGGGCATATCCAGTGCTGCTTTCATTGCATTTTTATCCAGTTTAGTGAACGTTCAATTTACGGCTATGCAGTATGCTATATTCTCATCATTGATGACGTTAATACCTAAAGCACTTGCAGGATATTCGGGCAGTATTGTAGAAAGTTTGGGTTATGTGCCATTTTTTATTATTGCATCGTGTATTGGCTTGCCAATTTTGGTATTGGTTTATTTGGCTAATAAGCAACTTAAGCTGCGTCCGTTATAGTTTTATTCGGTAGGTTTTTAAATCAATTCGACCATTCAAAATGATGATTTCTTCATCTTCTAATCTAGACCGCTGTTCATTGTAAGTGATGCTGTCTAGAAGAAAGCTAATGCGGCCTTGACCGTTAATGACTCTGTGCCAGGGTAGTTGCGTATCTTTTGGTAGATTGCGTAATACGGAACCCACAAATCGAGCATGACTGGGATAGCCAGCCAGTTTGGCTAGATCACCATATGTACACACCTTACCTTTAGGAATACATGACAGTTGCTGTAAAACAATGTGCCGGATACTTTCAGTATTGGCTTGCTTTTGACTAGCTTGATTTGGCAGTGACGGTTTCAAAGTGTCAACTCTGCAAGAGGAATAAGAGGGAGTTGTGTTGTACTTCATGATTTGAAACTTAAACAGATATTTAAAGTATCAAACCATGAATAGGCTTTATTTTTAAGCTTTTAATTTTTTAATTTGCTGAGTAAGAGTGTCCGACATAGTTTGTAGTTCTTGGCTTAAATCCAATGTTTGCTTAGCATGCCCTGAGCTATCTTCAGCTATGCTGGTGATTTCATTTACGTTTTTAGAAATATCATCAGCTACATGGCTTTGTTCTTTTGCCGCTTGAGAAATTTGGTCATTTGTACCCAATATTTGTTGGATAGAGCTACTGATGTTTTCAATAGTTTCACCTGCTTGGGTTACCTGGGTAACACTTTCTTCGGTCCTTGTTTGGCCCGCTTCAATGGCACTTACTGCATTTTGAGCTCCATTTTGTACGTTTTCTATAATCGTATGAATCTCTGCAGTGCTTTCTTGTGTTCTCTGCGCTAGGGTTCTGACCTCATCGGCTACAACAGCAAAACCTCTGCCTTGTTCTCCTGCTCTTGCAGCTTCGATTGCTGCATTTAAAGCGAGTAGGTTAGTTTGTTCAGCTATGCCTTTAATAACGTCTAGTACAGTGCCAACACTTTTGGTGTCTCCTTCTAAATTACGTACAACATCGGCTGTATTCGCAATTTGTTCACTGGTTAAGTTGATGGTAGCGATGGCTTGACGCATGGTTGTCACACCTGTTTGTGCCGTTTGTTCAACTTGATTGGCTTCTTTTGCCGCTTCAGACGCGTGCCTCGCTACTTCCTGGGCGGCTGCCGACATTTCAGTAATGGCTGTAGCCATTTGGTCTGTTCTTTGATATTGCTTTTCGGTACCGTCTTGAATTATTGTGGCAATTTTATTTAATGCATTTGCATTTGTAACGAGTGTGGAAATGCTTGTATTAATTGCAGAGGTACCTTCATTTAAGTTGTTTTGCAATTGCTTGAAGCCATGAAACATTTGTGAAATTTCATCACCTCCTAGGCGTTCTTTAACATTAAATTCAACGATGCCTTGGGATAAGTTAGCAATATATTTTTGTGCTAGCTTTATGGGTTCAATAATAAGCTTATTTACCATTATGAAGGCGGCGATAAAGACCACTATAGCGGCTACTATGATGCTTGTAATTCCAACGATCACAGTGTTGTCTGCAGATTCTATTATTTGACTTGTATGGACCTGTGCTTTTTTAAGGGCTAAGTCTGCAATCTTTAACGCGAGCACAGTTGATTCAGTATCAAGACCAGCTACCGCTTTGTCGCCAATTTTAATGTCATAATTTGAATTTACAAATACTTGATATCCATTTGTATATTGAGCTAGAAGTGCTTGGTGCATTGTTAAAAATCGTGTGGTAGTGGTGTGTATCTCATCATCTTTAGTGATCTCTAAAATCCGTTTACCTGATGCTTGAACAGCTTTATGCTGTTTTTGAAAATTATTCCAATACTTCTCACGCTGGCTATCAACGCTGCCGCGTAGCAATAAATTTTTCCACACTTTCACTTGCGTCTTAAATTGAATGGCGGTGTTCCTCGCCTCTAGCGACGCTTTAACTTCATAACTGAGTACCTCTTTAAATTCAGATACATTTGCAGAAAGCGATATAAAAGATATGGCGCTGATTAAACCTAAGGTTAATATTCCTGCTCCTAATAGCCCTAACAACTTTGTGCGTAACATTAAACCCATAGGTCTCTCATCGTACTTTTATAACTGTATTTAAATTTATTGTAGACCAGAATGTAAGAAAGTTAAGTTATGGTCAGTACCAATCGAATATTAGAGATCGCTAATGTATGGGGTGGACGGTACACATTGTTATAACGGTTGCTTCAGACATAAAAAAGCCCCGAATATTGCTATTCGGGGCAAGCGGTCAACACAACGAATCGGTTGTTAAGGGTTAGCCTTGGCTAAAATTGGGTTTTATACTTGCGCGTATCGGTCGCTTAACGCATCAAAAAATTGTTCGCGCAACTTACTTATTTCACGTTTTAAATCCTGCGCTTCTTTTTCATTTAAATCTTTTTTATCAATATAAAAATGGCGTCTAAAGAAAATCACTTTACTGCGAAATTTCCTAAGGCTTTTATAGAGGTGTTTTTCATTCAAAAGTAGAAGCTTTGATTCCGCAGCAGATAATTCATTGAAGCATTGCACAAGCTCATCAATTACTAGATAAAATTCACTTTTTCGGCTTTCTGACCAGTCATACCTGTTTTTAGTGGCATTCATGTATTCTTGAATTAGCTCAAAATACTTCATAAACACGTGGTGCACTTGCTCAGCTTGATGGGCAACACCTTCGATAATCTCGCGCTGATGCTCTGTTCTCTGTTGATTTAAATTTTGCTTTATACGCATACCGGATAGCCAATAACCTGACATACCTGCTATAAGAGCTCCTAACGCCACTTTTGCAGTGGTATCTAACAAGCTAATGACCTCTATCATGATATCTCCGCGTCAATATTTTAATCTTTCACCTTGAAAAGCAAAAATGACACCACTATTAAGAGAAGAGTCAAAAAAATTGAGAAATATATGAAAATTCTGTTGTTGTTTTTAGCCATGCCTATCTTAGAGGTGGCTATGTTTGTAAAAATTGGTGGTGAAATTGGCGCACTTTGGACTGTAGTATTAACAGTAGGTACTGCGTTTTTAGGTGCATTTTTAGTGCGTACACAAGGTATTAGAACCTTGTTCAATGTGAAGGAGCAGCTTGCTCAAGGGCAAATGCCAGCTGCAGCAATGGTTGAGGGCATTATTTTATTGGTTTGCGGTGCATTATTATTAACCCCAGGCTTTATAAGTGACACCATTGGTTTCTTAGGGTTAGTGCCTAGCATCCGTAATACGTTTGCAAACCGCATTGTTAAACGCGTTATGGTTTCTCAGGTAAGAGCGGGACAGTCATTCCAAGAGCATAATTCGGCTAATACCGATTTTGATGGATCTAAGCGACCGACAACTATTGACGGTCACTACACCAGAGAAGACTGAGTATCAGAGGTGATCAGAGTGTATTTTTTTGGGGTAGAACCATTGAAATACAGAGGTCTAGCCCCATTTATACATCACTAAAGATTTTATGGCTTATGCCACACGGTAAATCTGGTTGTTAATTGACCAGTAAATATTAAGCAAAGATAAAAAACTCGGAGATACCCATGAAAATTCGCCCATTACACGACCGTATTGTTGTTCGCCGCAAAGAAGAAGAAACTAAAACTGCGGGTGGCATTGTTTTACCTGGCGCGGCTGCTGAAAAGCCAAACGAAGGTGAAGTGGTTGCTGTAGGTACTGGCCGCATTTTACAAAACGGTGATATACAGCCTTTAGCATTTAAAGAAGGGGATACGGTTTTATTTGGGCAGTATGGCGCAAACGCTGTGAAAATTGATGGTGAAGAGCTGTTGATCATGAGCGAAAGTGAAATTTACGGCATCATCGAAGCGTAAAATTTTCATTCTTTATAGTTAAAATTTTTATATTGAACTCCAGAATTATAAATAGTAAGGAATTTTAAGATGGCTAAAGAAGTACAGTTTGGCGATATCGCTCGTAATAAAATGCTAGCAGGCGTAAACGTTCTAGCAGACGCTGTGAAAGTGACATTGGGGCCTAAAGGTCGCAACGTGGTTTTGGACAAGTCGTTTGGTTCACCAACCATTACTAAAGATGGCGTATCTGTAGCAAAAGAAATTGAGCTGGCGGATAAGTTTGAAAATATGGGCGCGCAAATGGTTAAAGAAGTTGCGTCTCAAGCTAACGACAGAGCGGGCGACGGAACTACAACAGCCACTGTATTGGCCCAAGCAATTATTAACGAAGGCTTGAAGTCAGTAGCTGCTGGCATGAATCCAATGGATCTTAAGCGCGGTATCGATAAAGCGACAGCAGCCGTTGTTGCTGAATTAGCGAATCTTGCGCAGCCTTGCACAGATACAAAATCAATTGCTCAAGTAGGTACTATTTCTGCAAACTCTGATACCACTGTTGGTGACTTGATTGCTCAGGCTATGGATAAAGTGGGTAAAGAAGGCGTTATTACTGTTGAAGAAGGTTCTGGTTTAGCAGATGAGTTAGATGTTGTTGAAGGCATGCAATTTGATCGTGGTTTCTTGTCTCCATACTTCATTAACAACCAAGAAAAAATGAACGTAGAGCTAGAGAGCCCATTAGTGCTTTTAGTTGATAAGAAAATTGATAACTTACAAGAAATCATTCCTATATTGGAAGCTGTTGCTAAATCAGGTCGTCCGCTATTAATTATTGCTGAAGACGTTGAAGGGCAAGCGCTTGCAACTTTAGTTGTGAACACAATGCGCGGCACTTTCAAAGTAGCAGCTGTTAAAGCACCTGGTTTTGGTGATCGTCGTAAAGCCATGTTGCAAGATATTGCAATCTTAACGGGCGGTAAGGTTATTTCTGAAGAAATTGGAATGAGCCTTGAATCAACAACTCTTGAAGATCTTGGTACAGCTAAGAAAATTGTAATCGATAAAGAAAATACCGTTATCGTTGATGGTTCTGGTGTTGAAGCTGATGTTGTTTCTCGTTGTGAGCAAATTCGTGCAGAAGCTGAAGCATCTAGCTCTGATTACGATAAAGAAAAACTACAAGAGCGTTTAGCTAAGCTTTCTGGTGGTGTGGCGGTGATTAAAGTCGGCGCTGGTTCTGAAATGGAAATGAAAGAGAAAAAAGATCGCGTTGAAGATGCTCTTCAAGCAACTCGTGCAGCCGTAGAAGAGGGGGTTGTTGCTGGCGGTGGCGTGGCTTTGATTCGCGCACTTAGCAATATCAAGATTCAAGGTGATAATGAAGACCAAAATGTTGGTATTGCATTGGCATTACGCGCAATGGAAGCGCCAATTCGTCAAATTGCAACCAATGCGGGTGATGAAGCGTCTGTTGTTGTTGATAAAGTAAAACAAGGTAAAGGTAACTTTGGTTACAATGCAGCTAACGGCACATATGGCGATATGATTGCGCAAGGTATTCTTGATCCTGCAAAAGTAACACGTTCTTCTCTACAAGCTGCGGCCTCAATTGGTGGTTTAATGATCACAACTGAAGCAATGGTTGCTGACATGCCTGACGAAAAAGGTAGTGCAATGCCTGATATGGGCGGCATGGGTGGAATGGGTGGAATGGGCGGCATGATGTAAGCTGCATAACTGCACCCTTCAATAGCCTTTAAGGCAAATAAAAAACCTCATGTGTTCCGCACATGAGGTTTTTTTTGTTCATACTGACCTTAATCTATATATCTCTGACTCTAAGCTGTGTCAGCTCTATAATTGCCATGCAAAGGTGGTAAAGCGGACTTTTTTCAATTTTTTGTCAATATTTCGTAATTTTTACCGTTTTGTTTCACTTTTTTGTCATAGAGAATCGTTACACTTCGTTCTACCTGCTTTACAATGCTTCTCTTAAATTTTTTACCCAAGGTTGATTGATAGTGGCGAAGGCCTTAAATCATCGTAAATTTGTATTCTTCTGTATCCTGGCGTACTTCATATTTTTGATCGTCATGTTTCCTTTGAATGTTGCGTATAAATTGGTTGCCCCAAAAGGCCTGCCTGTTCAGGTCGTGGCCGTTTCTGGCACTATTTGGAATGGTCACGTGACATTAAAACAAGCACTGACAGGCCAGGTGGTTGCTAAATGGCAATTAAAGGTTTTACCGCTAATAATCGGCGATATTCAAACTGCATTTCAAATCGACAGCTCAGAGTTCAACGCGAAGCTTGATATAGCATACAGTCCAGTGACTAATAACGTGATTGTTACTAATTTAAATGGGTTTGTAGAGGCGGCATTCATTAATAGAGTCGCTAAGCCTAATAAAGTTAAGATGAGTGGCGATCTCGAAATCAACAATGTCGCAATCAATTATTCTATATCCGATATTTATGCTCATGACGCATCTGGAAGAGCAGTTTGGATGGGTGGGGATGTCAGTTATCCAAAAGGACGTAAAACAGGCCGTGCGACCTTACCGATGCTAATTGCGGATATTTCGAGTCAATCGGGTGAATTACGTGTAGATGTGCATACCACTGATAATTTATCGGTCGCTAACGCCAATTTGAAAACCGATGGTTGGGGCAGCGTGGAGGTTTTAAAGCGCATGATTGACTTGGTCGGAGAGCCTTGGCCAAGTAAGGCGTCAGCCGACACTGCTGTTTTTGAAATTTCAGAGAAGGTGTTATGAATATGTCATTACACTGGAGTGAGCATAAAGCCGTAGATCCATTATTAGCGGTATTAAAGTGGGTGATTGGTTTTGCTATTGCCTACCAAGCGGCTGTCATGACGTGGCTTATTGTTGACCAATCTACATTGGTGCTTCCTGAGCCAGCTAAGTCACCGGTTCAGAAACAGATAGCTACAAACAAACAGGATTTAGCGTCTTGGAATTTGTTTGGTGAGGCTGATCAAAAAGATGCGTCACCAAAAGAAGCGATTAACGCACCTAAAACACGATTACGATTAGCTTTAATGGGTGTGTTTGTGGCAAAGAATGAACAGCAGTCTAGTGCGATCATTGCAGAGCAAGGCCGTGAAGGAGAGTTTTTTAAAGTTGGCGATCGAGTACAGGGTCGGGCTCGCTTATCCCAGGTATACGCTGACAAAGTGATACTGGATAACAGTGGGAAACTGGAGACGCTTACGTTTGAAGATGCGGCTAAGTTAGCTGGAAGCATTGTTGTTCAAAAGCAACCTAAGTCAGCAGCTAAGCCTGCAAGAACAAACAGCGCGGGTTTTAAGCGACAGCTAAAGGGCATTAAAACGCCTGAACAGTTTGTTGACTTTGCGAAAGAGCAGTTAGAAGACCCAGAACAAGCGTTAAAGAATTTAGGCCTAACCTCTAATGGCAGTGGCTATGTATTAAGTGGGGCAACATCTATGTTGACCCGAATCGGGATGAAACCTGGTGACAAATTGATTTCTGTTAATGGGAGTGCACTAGGTGACCCAGAGCAGGATAAGTTATTAATTGATGATGTATTTACATCGGGAGCAGCCAAAATCGTAATTGAACGTGGCAGCCGACGAATGACCATCAATCACTCGTTTTAACATTGGTTAGATATATGAAAATAATAAAGACACTTTCGCTGATTCTATTTGTACTGGTCTCGATGCAATCTAATGCAAAAGATGAGCAAACTTGGAAAGTAAACCTGAAAGATGCTGATATTAAGGCGTTCATTTCTCAGGTTGCTAATATAACCGGTTACAGCTTTGTAATTGACCCTAGAGTGAAGGGTAAAGTGACGATTATTTCAGACACCTCAATGGGTAAGCGTGAGGTGTATGAGATGTTTCAATCTGTATTGAATGTACACGGTTTTGCAGCTATTCCAGCTGGCGGCATTATTAAAGTTATGCAACAAAATAATAGCAAGCAAGAAGGTGGAATGCCCATTGGTTTAGGCAACAGAAAAAGTGAGCAGTTAATTACTCAGGTGATTCAGATTAAAGATACACCCGCTTTAGATTTGGTGCCTATTTTACGACCAATGGTTGCTAAGTATGGACACTTAGCCGGTGTTAAAAGTGCAAATGCTTTAATTGTTACAGATCATGCATCTAACGTAAGGCGCATTGAAAAAATCATCGAGCGCTTAGACGGTTCTGGTGTGTCTGAACTTGAAGTGATCCAGCTTGAAGAAGCATGGGTTGGCGACATTGTGGGAATATTGACTAGTCTAGACCCAGAGAAAGTAAGCGAAGGCGGTAAGGGTAAAAGTAGTGCAAGTGGGGTTGCTGGGCGAATTCGTGTAGTGGCTGACGAGCGCGCCAATAGGCTCATATTACGTGGTGAGCAGACTGCCCGTGATCGTGTTAAAAAATTAATTCAATCATTAGATAAGCCTTCTAAATTTTCAGGTAAGGCCTCTGTTATTCGGCTACAGCATGCTGACGCAAAAGAATTGGCAGAGCTGCTGAAAAGTTTGATGGGTGAAGTGAAAGATGAAAAAGGCAAAAGCCAGGCAACGGGTAGCGTGAGCATTCATGCCGATCAGGGGTTAAATGCTTTAGTTGTTAGGGCTGAACCTTCTTTGATGTCAGAAATTAAAGAAATAGTATCTCAATTAGATGTTCGTCGTGCTCAAGTGTTGATAGAAGCGGCAATCGTTGAGGTGACAGGTCAGGTAGATGATCGAGTAGGATTTCAGATGGCTGTTGCAGATTTAGATTCTGGTCAAACCCCATTGGTTGCCACAGATTTTGGTGATGCAGGTAGCAGCTTAACCAGTTTGATTTCAGGGATTGCGGCAGGAACAGCTAGCCTAAGTTCAGGTTTAACCCTTGGAGGTTATGGTGAAGTTGGCGGTAATGACTTTGCATTTTTAATTCAAGCACTTGAGTCTGTGAGTAATGCTAATTTGTTAAGCACACCAAGTATTATGACAATGGATAATCAGGAAGCTGAAATAATAGTTGGTCAGAATGTTCCTTTTGTAACGGGTTCTACATCGAGTACGTCTAATTCGAATCCTTTTACGACTATTCAACGTGAAGATATCGGCACAACGTTAAAGGTCGTGCCGCATGTTCAAGATGGCAAATTTGTAAGATTAGAAGTTGAACAAAGTACCGAATCGGTTGAAAGTACAGCCGTTGAAGGTCAGGCGGATTTGATTACAAATAAGCGTTCAATTAAAACTCAGATATTAGCGGAAGATGGCGAAATCATTATGCTGGGTGGTTTGATTCGTGATGCAGTGCAAGAAACGCAAAGTAAGGTGCCTTTTTTAGGGGACATTCCAATTTTAGGTTGGTTATTTCGTTCGTCTAGTGAGACCCATGTAAAGCAGAACCTGATTGTATTTATTAAGCCTACAGTTGTGCTTAGTAAGGAAGGGAATCGAGATATATTACGACGCAAATACGATGGTATTTACGAGGTCGATTTAACTGATCTGCTTGGGGATGATGGAATCGATAAGCGTTTAGAGATGATTTTTGAAAACTAGGTGGCAACCGTACAGATAAGATCAAATAAAAAACCCGCCTGAGCGGGTTTTTTTGTATCTATTGATTACTGGCTTGCTAGATAACAGGGATATTCACCTTTTCTAGCATTTTGATTAATTGGATTAACGGGAGGCCAATCAAGGTATTTGGATCGTTACCTTCTAAGCGATCAAATAAGCTGATACCAAGGCCTTCTGATTTGAAGCTACCAGCACAATTGTAAGGCTCTTCCTTTTTTAGGTAATTTTCAATCTGGGTCTCCGTCAAATCTCTAAAATATACGTAGTAAGGCTCTACGACTTCTTGGTAATTGTTGGTGCCAGCATTCAACACGCAAAGGCTGGTATAGAAGGTTACGGTGCGGCCACTGGCTGCCAGCAGTTGTGCAACAGCCGCTTCATGATTACCTGGTTTGCCAATAATTTTTCCATCCAGAGTGGCGCACTGGTCGCTAGCAATGATAACGGATTGCGGGTGGCGCTGGGCAATGGCATCTGCTTTTTCTTTGGCAAGACGTGCAACCATGTCTTTAGGGCGCTCATCTTTTAACGGGGTCTCATCGATATCAGGGCTATCGCAGTCAAAACTGAGGTCTAATTTTTCGAGCAGAGCTTTCCTAAAAGGAGAGCTTGAACCTAATACTATTCGTGACATGGTGTAAGCCTATAGTTGAATAATGGGGATTTTACGGTAAATCGACGATTAAAATAAGCTATGTGATCAAAGAAGGGTAATGTTGAGGCAGTGATATTTGTTCAGAATGAGACGAAATCAACTGATTTACTGCTAGCCTCTTGCCAAAAGCACCATGAATGCCACAATATCAAAAATTATTAAGAAGTTTGAAACTCATTATGAAAAAAGACCAAGAACCAGAGCAACTAGCTTCAATTGCGATATCACGAGATGAAATAGTGGGTCGTCAAAGACCGACTGGCAGCATTCGATCTCAGCCTACAAATAGCTCTGCGCCTAAATTATTATGGTTATTGGTTGTCTTCTCTGTGCTATTTTCTGTTGGAATATTAGTGCATCTTCAGAAGGTTAAGCTGCAGTCGGATAAGCAGCTTAAAGCTTTAACTATTTTGCAGGATAGATTAAGCAGTACAGATCAGCAGTCAAACCTCTCTGTCGATGCTATTAAAATACTGTTGAGAGATCAAGATCATGAAATTCGAAAATTATGGGATGTGGCTAATAAGCGTAATAAAGGTCAAATAAGTAAACATAAAACCCGTCTTGATGATCAGAGTAAGTTAATTGCTCAATATTCGTCAAAGATTGAACAGCTGGGTAAAGAAGCGGCTTCTCAAAAGAAAAATGTAACAAATAATATTAAGGAATCAGAGCAGGCCACTCGCTCTCAGGTGCAGTCAGTTAAGAATGATATTTCAGAAATTGAAACCAGAGTCGAAAAATCGATAAAAGGCATTCCAAGTAATTTATCTAAAACATTGTCAGACCATACTAAAGGTATTAAGGCGATGGATAGAACACGATTGCAACTCCTTAAAAAGATTAAAAGCCTAGAGGCTGATATTAAGTTACTTAAATCAAGGCCGGCTAATACGGCTCAAGCTCCTACGAAGTAGTAATTTTACAGCCACTTAAATAAGTGGCTGTAATGTTTAAGCGTATTTGGAATTAAGCATATGCCAACACTGTCTTCCAGAATTTTTAAATCTCTTTCGCAGAGTGAATTCTTGTCCTTTCCAGAATTTGAGCGCGTTATTTTGGATGAAGATAAATCAGATTCTCTTATGGTTACTTTAGAGGTGGGCTTAAGAGCAGCGACTATTGGACAGGCTTTTTCTTTAGGATACAGATGTGCATTACAAAAACTCTGGCCAGGCTTTAAGCAGGATCAGTGGGTCGCTTTTTGTGTTACCGAGAAATCAGGTGCACACCCTAAAAAGCTGAAAACAACGATATCAATAGATTGATTTTTATCAGGCAGTAAAAGCTTTGTATCAATGGCTGATAGGGCTAGTGAGCTATTAGTGATTGCAGTAGCCGGTAAGTCTGAAGATAGGCCGATATTGAAGGCAGTGAAAATAAGCTTACCATCAACCGGTGCGGACTTAATGATCATGCCTGGCATGGGAATAATTCCCGAACTTGTTCATGGGGAATTAACTTTAAATAATGCTAAGGGGTGTATTTTAGAAGGGGATGGTTATTTAGATTTTAATAAGAAGTTTAGGCTGATTGAAGATGCTCATTTGCTGATGGCTTTTACTGCATTAATCTTATCAAAAGTGATTCGCAGTAAACGAGACGATACCTTGATTGATGATTGTATGGTCATCATTACTTCATTGTTGGCCGTTGAATTTAACGATGAGTCATTTGGTGTTTTTCAATTAGCTGGTCTTTATAAAAGCTTAGAATCATTGGTAGTTAGATTTGAAGCTGAGCTAGTTTATATGGACCCGGTATTTCAATATGAATGGAAACGAGATGCTAAAATCTTTGGTCTTTCAAAGAAGACTCGTGCGCTTCAACGTAAAAGCGCATTAGATTCCTTTCTAGCAAGAGTACAATAATTACGGTCTAGTGGTCGATGTGATACTTGAGCGATCACTAATGCCATTAGAATATATTTGACCTTGATTAGAAGAATATTGTGTATTTTTTTCGATATAGCTTGTTTGTTTAATGAGGTGATTATTTACATTGGGTTGATTCGACTTACTTGTTATCGATTCATTATCGTTTGCAATAACAATATTAGATGATGTTTCAGCCGCATCGCTATTCGTTTTCACTCGAGTTTCATCGAGTTCATTTAGGTTTAACCGATTAAGATCAATGCTTTGAGCAGTGGTTCTTTTATAGCGATAATTGTTGCTGTAATCATAATGATGAGGAGAGGATTTAGCCTGATCAACTGCATCAAGTAAATCCTTTGCGTAGTAGTCATCCATAGGCTCAATGCCTAATGCGTTTGCGGATAAAAAGAAAAGTAATACAGTAAATTTCATTTCAACTGCCTAAGTTAAGGTCTAGGGGTACTTATAATTGAACCGTTAGAGAGTGCGCCGTTCGTTGTCACTATATCACCGCGTGAAAACTCATGGTACGTATTCGTTGGAAGCTTATTTTCGATGTTACCTAGGGATTGGTTTGAAGGTAAGTTTATTGTAGAGGCCTGTTGAGTGTTGTCTTGTAAATTGTCTTTTTGAATGCGTTCGGCTTGTTCTTTAGAGGGGAGCTCTGGACTTGCAAGCTTGGTTCCGCCTGCTGCGGTGGCGCCTAGTGCGCCTTCTAATCGTTCTTGTTCAAGTTCGGTACCTTCTAATTGCGGAAGCTCGAATGACTTAGAGGTGCTTCGGTTAAACCAGTGTTGTTTATTGTAGTTAAGCTGGCGTTTATTTTGATCAGCTTCCATTACGGCTGCATTTATATCGTTACCATAATAATCTTCACCTACATACTTAGCTTCTTCAGCAAGTGCAAAGGGCAGAATTAGGAATAAAGGAGCAAGTAAGATGGCTACCTTGCCAAGTTTTAAAGTTAGCCTATCCATGTGTGAAAAAATCCATTCTGTTATTTTGTTATTTTTTTAAGTATGTCATCATAACCGAATAAATAAAATGGAATCACCCCTAGTACAGTATATAACCGTACAAGGGCGTACTGAGTCTACAATGATAAGAATAATACTCGCATTTTCTCTAACATCCGTACTAATAAGTACCTCGGGTTGTTTGCATATTTATCAGTCTTTAGGTCATAACTTTGGTGCATACATTGCCACGGTATCTGGTAAAGAATATAGCCAGGTTGCCAATCGTTGGGATTATGAAAACAAGGCCTTACTCTATGTTTATCGCCCAAACAGTCAATGGGCCGCAGATGAAGTAGAAGCGCCTACTTTTTATATGGACGATGAACGTATTTTTAATATTCGAGCAAATGGTTACACATGGTTTGAACTTGAACCCGGTGAATATGAAATTATTATGCGCAGACCGCTAATGGGCTTAGAGGGGATTGCAACAGAGAGCTTTTCTTTTGACTTGAAGCGTATTGCCGAAATGAATTTAGCAGTAGAAGCGAATAAGGTGTATTTTTTACGATACAGCGAAATAGATCCTCCTGAGATTGAGCAGCAAAAGGTAGAAAATGATATTCCGCTTGCAGATGGCCCATTATCTCTTGTATCAACAGAGTTGGCTCAGAACGAATTAGAGGTGACTCGCATGTTACCTGAGGGTGGCCACTTCATTAAATCTAAAGGTCCGCTAACAGAGGATCAATTAGAAGAAGTGTTCGATAGTCGTGTTGTCGACTTAGAAGATTCAGATGAAGTTGAAGATGAAAATGTTATGAAATGGTGGTGGTAATTTGGGTTATTCCATTGCAATAACACCTTACTAAAAAACCTATTATTGATCTGTACTATGGTGCAAATAGGCTGCATTTATTCGTTTACGCCTTCTATCGTGCTACAATCCAAAGATAAATATCTATAATTATTCCCACTTAAAAGATTGAGAGAACAAGCTATGACTGTGATCAAGCAAGAAGATCTGATCCAGAGCGTCGCTGATGCGCTGCAGTATATATCGTACTATCACCCGCTAGACTTCATCAAAGCGATGGAAGAAGCCTACGAAAAAGAAGAAAGCAAAGGTGCGAAAGACGCCATTGCTCAAATTCTAATTAACTCTCGTATGTGTGCTATTGGGCACCGCCCTATTTGCCAAGACACGGGCATTGTGACTGTATTTTTAACAATTGGAATGGATGTTCGTTTTGAAGATGCCACCATGGGCGTTGAAGATATGGCCAATGAAGGTGTTCGCCGTGCTTATTTACTGCCAGAGAACATCTTAAGAGCGTCAGTATTAGCTGACCCAGATGGTAAGCGTCAAAACACCAAAGACAATACTCCAGCTGTTATCCATACTAAGCTGGTTCAAGGTAATACAGTTGATGTACACGTTGCTGCTAAAGGTGGTGGTTCAGAAGCTAAATCTAAATTTGCCATGTTAACCCCATCTGATTCAGTTGTAGACTGGGTTTTAGAGCAAATTCCTAAAATGGGCGCAGGTTGGTGTCCACCAGGAATGCTAGGAATAGGCATTGGTGGTACGGCCGAAAAAGCCATGATGATTGCAAAAGAAGCCTTGCTTGAGCCAATCAACATCAAAGAGCTTCAGGCTCGTGGCGCGAAAACTCGCTCTGAAGAATTACGTTTAGAGTTGTTTGATAAAGTGAATAAATTAGGTATTGGTGCACAAGGCCTAGGTGGGTTGACTACTGTATTGGATGTAAAAGTTGCCGACTATCCAACTCATGCCGCAAACAAGCCTGTTGCCATTATCCCTAACTGCGCGGCGACTCGTCATGCGCATTTTGAATTAGATGGATCTGGCCCGGCTAAATTAGAACCTCCAAAGATTGAAGACTGGCCTGAAATCACTTGGGAAGTTGGCGAAAGTGTTCGTCGTGTTGATTTAAATACGGTTACTCGCGAAGATATTAAAGAGTGGAAGCCGGGCGAAACCATTTTATTAAATGGTAAAATGTTGACTGGACGTGATGCAGCTCATAAACGCATGGTTGATATGATTGGTAAGGGTGAAAAATTACCCGTTGACCTTAAAAATCGATTTATCTATTACGTTGGTCCTGTAGACCCAGTACGTGATGAAGTTGTTGGCCCAGCCGGCCCGACGACAGCAACGCGTATGGATAAGTTTACTCGTACTGTATTAGAAGAAACTGGCCTAATGGGTATGATTGGTAAAGCTGAACGTGGTCCGATTGGAATTGATGCGATCAGAGATAATGAAGCAATTTACTTAATGGCTGTTGGTGGTGCTGCTTATCTTGTGTCTCAAGCAATTCGTCACGCTGAGGTAGTTGGTTTTTCTGATCTAGGTATGGAAGCCATCTACGAATTCGATGTTGTGGATATGCCTGTAACGGTAGCCGTTGATACTAAGGGTACATCTGTTCACCAGACTGGCCCGCAAGAATGGTATGCAAAAATTAATGCTAAAGAAATTAGCTAATTACGAACGTCTAACTAGCTAATAAGAAAGCCCTTGTGTTTATCCGCAAGGGCTTTTTTGTTGAAGTATTATAAATATAAATAAGGACTTACATGCTTCGTCATATTTTTACTTTTTCTATTTTACTGATTGTATCGGTCATTTCTTATGCCGAAAGTAGTCGGGATATGAGGTTGGCTCATTCTTTTGGTATAGATGTCGCTATGAGTACACTTTCTTTGCCAGTCCCTGGTGCAAGAGGCGTGGCCATTAATTATAACTTGTCGCCAAACTGGCAAGTATCATTAGATTATATGACGACCACGTTCGAGCTTAATTTTTCTAACATAGACTTGGCTGGGTTTAATGAAAAACGTTATGGCATCAAGTTTAAGCGTTTTTATGGGAATAGCTTTAATCTAGGGTTTGGGTATGTTCGTCGTATCAATAACGTGTATTTAGATCCGGTTATATACGATTTTAGTATTCCAGAATTGAAAAGCCGTACTAAGGCACATTCTAATATGTTGCATTTTTCAATGGCAAATCAATGGCAGTTTGATAGTTGGATGTTTGGCGTTGACTGGCTGGTATTAGATTTAGCGACCTCTGGTCGAGTAGACCAGTCGTCGGAAAAACAGGTTGATAATGAATCGAATAAAAGAAGCATTCGAAGTGCTGAAAATGTATTAACCTGGTATCCAAATATGGCAGTGTTCAATATTAGATTAGGGTATATGTTTTGATTGCAATGATTAAAAAACAGTTTTTCTTTAAACATTAACGGCTGATTCTCATTCTTTCAATCGTTAATGCCTTACCTTCACATTCATGAGTGCTCACGCTTAAGGTGAATTTATTTAACATGGCATTCATGGCCATTTCAAACTTTCTATTACTTACAATATTGTGTTCGTTATAAACCCTAAACAAGTTAGAACTCTTGCCTCCACATTTATGACGTTTATTCGATGCCCTAATATCAAATGGCGCTTCTTCGTCGTCCTCATTTTGTGCCACAGACTCAATAACCATTCCTGTTACATCATAAAATGCACTATGTGCAGGTTTGATGCATAAAGTAATCAATGCAAAAAATAAAAGTATTGGGTGGATCGACGGCATTATCAGTGTGTTCTTTTGGTTGAGAGCTAGGTTTCTTATTATATTAACGACCACCCTTTATAAAACTAAAGCATTTAATGATAGCGAGAAACAGGGCTTGAACTATGCTTGTTCTAGTGTGTTAGGCAAAAATGGATGATGCCAAGGATGAAGCAGGAATTAAGACTGTACACTGTGGATAATGTTGTTTTATGGGCGCTTATAATTATATTTAGCGTCAGTCTTTCGACGCTATCTCACTCTGAAACCAGAGTGGCCAATGCAAACCTCCCCCAGTTTAGTGCTCCGCCGACTACTTATGCCGGTTTTTCACGTCTGTTAGATGATGAAACCATTTTAATACCTGAAGAATTATTAGATGTGAGTAAAGATGTGAAGCGTATTGCGTTTTATCATAATGGAGATCGCTTGCATCGTAATATTTCTAAGCAAGTACACCTGATGATTGAAAATAAACTTTTAGGAAAGTTTATGGGGTTGGGCCGTTTTGAAGTAATCGACTGTATCGAATGTAGAACAACGCGTGTGAACTTTGAAAAAACGCGAATGCACGTTAGTCAAAGTGCGCAAAGTAATCAGGATTTAAGATTACTATCAAAAGAAGTTCGTGTTGATGCATTCGTACTTTGGAGCGCCAGTGTTCACGAAGATAAATTTACTGTAAATCTAAGGATGGTAGGTTCAAAAAGCAACGAACTTTTATGGTTAAAAGAATACGCTAAAAAAACAACTCGTGAAGAAGAAGAGCTTCAATTCGAAACCATTGAAATGGAAATGACCATCAGTTCATTTGGTCTTGGATCAACGCGGGATGGTGTGGGTGCGATCGAGGATGCAGAGCTTAATAGAGTCACAGGATTTGGTTTAAGAAGACGTGAATCCACAACATTAAATAAAGATATTGAATACAGCTTAGGTGCTGAGTATTTTAGAAATTTTTCAGCTTCAGATCAATTTAGTGTTAATGGTATTAATTTAGAGGGCCGAGTCTATGTACGTATCGAAGCATTAAGTAAGTGGGTTGATACAAAGGCGTATGTGGGTGTTGGACAGGCATTTTTTAGTGGAAGCCATGGATTAATGATGAAGTTTGGATTGGAGTTCCCGTTTGTCACTAATGGATTTATGGCCTTGGGTGGTGTGTATTTAGTAGAAGAATCGGTTGAATGGGATTCTGATGCTGACTATGTAGATGACTCTGATTTTGGTGGTGCTGGTTTGGATTTAACACTTGGCTATCGATTTTAAGGGGGAGTAATGAAATTAAAAATTAAATCACAACTAATTTCAATCGCCTTAATTATTGCTTTAGGCGGTTGCAGTTTGGCTCAACTTGATATGGAAAAAAATCCATTTGAAGAGCAGGAGCCAATAGAAATAAATAATGTTGATTTGGGTGATGACGTTGAGTACGCCAAAAAGAATCATGGCATCGTGAATATCCATCGCCACGGTCCTGGCTATGACGTAATGATGATGTTAAATGCAGGTGAGAGTGACATTATTTTTAGTATGGATTTACCACCTGGAGGAACGATGGATTCTATGACTTCAGATGATTTTTTGGCTGGCGAGTCAGAAGAATCAAGTTCAGATAATAAACTTTCTGGAGGCGGAGAAGAAAATAAATTCTTTAATAAAAAATCGGTTGAATTATTTTCAATGGCCACAAAGCATATGTTAAGTGCACAGGCTTTATTTTATAGAAAATCATATTGGAAAGCTCTGGAAGAAACAAATAAAGCTATGTCACTCGTGCCATCTTCAGCTCAAGCTCATGCTCTTAAGGGAAGTATCTATTATAAAATGGGACGTAAAAAAGATGCGAAAATATCTTGGGAAAATGCTTTGAAACTTGATCCTTCTTTAAAAAACGTTAAAGAAAGTTTGAAGTTGGTTAAATAGGAGGTGATATATGAAATATGAATCTGGATTAAATACTTCGTTTTATAAGCTTTCTATTACCGTTCTTGCTGTACTGGTGATGATGTCAGTCTTTGAACTTTCTCATGCAGAAGGTTCAGCTCCAATTGAAGTGATTACTAAAAAAGATGATTTAGAAGAAATACAATTAAAATCTAGATTAGAGGATCGTTTGGCCAGAGATATTCAAGCCTATCTAGGTCGTGGACGGTTTATCATAAATGTCGATGTGACGTTAGAAAAAATCAGACAGGTTGTAAAAGGTAAGGCTACAAAATCTGTGTCACAAAATATGAATGATAATCAATATGGCTCTTACCCTGAATTGCGATTTCCAAGAAGTTATCAGAAGAATGATAGTGATGAAATAAAGGAAAATGAGATTGATAGTTTGCCGGGCCTGCCTTATGTAAACATTCCTGCAGACAAAGAAAAAGATGCTGAAATTGAATTTATGCGTGAGCAGATTAAAAGGTTGCAGAGGCAGCAGCGACAGCCTAAGTGGGACGGTGATGGTTCAGGGCAAGGTGGTGAGCCGAAAATGGAACCTGATACGACTGTGGGCGAATTTAATCGAATTAAAAAATTAGTCATCTCATTAGTGGTTGAGAATGATGTTAACGCAGAGCAAGAAGCGTTTATTAGAAACCTTGTTTATCAAAAGGCATCGCTTAATGATTTACGTGGTGACGAGCTTAAAATTATTCGCACTGAATTTTCTGTAAATACAGCGCTGAATGAATTTGAAAAATCTGGCCCAGCTCTTAGTTGGTTAGAGAAAAACTTCAATTCACTTGCTTTAGGCTTGCTCACATTATTGGCTTTTCTATTGCTTGCTTTAATATTTCTTTCGTTAAGAAAAAAAGAACAAGCTAGCCCTCTAGGCTCAGTTAATCAGTCTGGTTTTAATGCCGCACCAGAAAAAACAGATAATTCAATTGCTGACGTTAAAGTATCAGATGTAGCCGATTCTAAGCAGGCTATGCTTAGAACGCGGCAAGATATTATTAGCCTGGGCTTAGGGCAGCCACAATCCGTGCAAGCTGGGATGTCAGAACTGGTGTCTCAAGAAGATAAGATTCCAATGATAGCTTCAATATATAAAACCTTGGGCAGAAGTTTGTTTCGCTCTATATTTCCCAGTATTGAGCAAATGCAGTTGCAAAGTATTATGGCTCAATTAGCGGACCAGCCCCCAGATGAAGAGCAGCAATTTCGTGACCTTCAAGATTTCCATCAAATATTGCAACAAAAAATTCAAAACAATGGGCCTGCTCATGCGCACCCATTTGAATTTTTAAATAAATTAAATGACAGTCAAGTGTTGTATTTAATGCAGCACGAAGATCCTAGGATTCAAGCGCTTGTTGTGAGTCAGTTAGAATCAGAGCAAGCAGCGAGAGTTCTGAATCGTGTGCCGGAGAAAAAGCAATCTCAATTAATGGCTGAGCTAGGGCAGTTTGAAACATTTCCAATGGATACGTTTAAGGATGTAGCAGATCGCTTAGCAAAATCAGCACAGCAAGTACCAAGCTTTGAAAATGTGAATGCAGATGGCTTGGGTATGCTAATGAGTATGCTAGATCGCATGAGCAGCAGTGAAGAATCTAAAGTTTTAAAACGTTTAAAACAAGATAAGCCAGATACTTTTTATCGCTTACGGCAGCTGTACTTTACTTTCAGTGATGTAGTGCGAACACCGCCTCAAGTATTAAGTAATGCTTTACGTGAAGTCGAGCGAAATCACATCGGTCAGGCGCTTTGTAGTACGCCAGATGACTTTAAAATTCATGTTTTAAAATCTTTGAATTCAGCGCCTAAATTAAAAGCTCAGGTTAGAGAAGATATGAGACGTTTTGAGGGGAAAATATCGTCTCAAGAAGTGGATAAGGCAAGACGTTCTATCGTTCATAAAGTTCGTGAATACATTAATACAGGTAAGTTCTCTATGGAGCAGCTTGAAACACCAGAGAAGAAAGCCTCGTAAATATTATCAAGGATTGATAACACTATGGACTTGAATTGCAAGGACCAAAAACATGGGAGAATTAAATGATTAGCCCAAGCACCTTAGTCGGTATTACAGCGGGTATTGGTTTATTTGTTGCTGCCATTATCAGTTCCACTGACAACTATATGATGTTTGTGAGTCTTGCCAGTGGCATGATGGTTTTGGGCTCTACATTTGCTGCGTCTTTAATCAGTTTTAGTTTTTTAGAGGTGATGCATGCGCTAAGGGCCATGATACAAACCGTTTTATCAAGTAACACTACGCAAACGCATTTAAAGGAACTGGTTAAGCGCTTTGGTGAATTGAGTGTCATTTATAGGGATGGCGGAATTACGGCTTTGGAAGATGCTCTGACCAAGAAAGAAAAGGGCGATTTTTTTCTGGCGCAGGGCGTTGAGTTGATGGGTGCTGGCTATAAGCAGTCGGATATTCGAATTATCATGGGTGATACTATGGACAGCCATTGGCAGCGACAAACACTTGAAGCCAAAATACTCAACACCATGGGCGTATACGCACCTGGTTTTGGAATGGTAGGTACGATAGTGGGTTTGATTATCATGCTGGATAACATGGGCGGTGACATGGCCAACCTTGGTAAGGGTCTAGCATTAGCTCTAATAACCACACTTTATGGTGTTTTATTATCAAATCTTTTATTTAAGCCAACCGCTGCTCAGGTAACCGAAAAACAAGAGCAAGAATATTTTAGGCATCAAATGATCACAGATGGCTTTGTTTTGTTGGCAGAAAAAAAAGATCCCCTGTTGATACAGGATCGTTTGAATGCCTATGTATCGCCAGCCAAACGTTATGTGCCTGAAGAAATAAGTGATTAATTATTATGAGCGATAACGCATCTAAGCGAGGACTGCGCCGCCGTCGAGCAACGTTTGATGCGGACGGTGAAGGTTGGATTGTGACCTATGCCGATGCTATAACGCTTCTACTTGCTTTCTTTGTCATGATTTTATCGGTATCAGATTTGAATCAAGGAAAAATAGAAGCCTTAAAGGAAGGCTTGGCCAGTACACTCACTAATGAAGAAGTGGTTACGCCTTTTACTGATATCAAGGAAGAATTAGATGAAATCATAAAAGAGCATGATATGTCTGATAATGTTGCAGTTGATATCGATGCAAAAGGGGTTCGAGTGGAGTTTTCGAACTTTTCTTTGTATGACTCGGGTAGCGCTGCATTAAGGCCTCAAGCTTTGCCCATGTTAGATGAGGTCAGTAAGGTCATTGAAACCAGCAGTCATGAAACCCACCTTATCGAAGTAGAGGGTCACACAGATGATGTGCCCATTAGCACTGCTAGATTTCCATCCAATTGGGAGTTAAGTTCGTCTAGGGCCAGTAATGTGGTGAAATTCTTAATTACTAAAGGGGTAGATAAATCTCGCTTAAAAGCCGCTGGCTATGCGGATTCTAGGCCAAAACAGGACCTAGAAGGTAACCAGAGTTTTACGAATGACATGAGAGCGGCTAACCGCCGAGTAGTGATATACGTAAAACGATTCTAATCTCACGCAAGGCTTTCCTGCCAGCCTAGCTCATTTGAGCTAAGATTTACTGTAACTAATGGTAAGAATTATTGTAACGGGGCCTATCTCTGATTTACCCAGAGCCAGTGCTCTGGTAAACTGCAGCGCCATCTAGTTACACAAAATCCAACCCTTAAACTCGGATTCTTCTATATATGTCGACTCGTTTTATATTCGTCACCGGCGGTGTTGTGTCCTCATTGGGCAAAGGCATTGCGTCTGCTTCTTTAGCGGCTATTTTGGAAGCTCGTGGCTTAAGTGTCACCATGCTGAAATTGGATCCGTACATCAACGTTGATCCCGGCACAATGAGTCCATTCCAGCACGGCGAAGTGTTCGTAACGGAAGACGGCGCCGAAACAGATTTAGATTTAGGCCATTACGAGCGATTTATCCGTACAACCATGGGACGCCGTAATAATTTCACCACAGGCCGCATCTACCAAGATGTGCTTAAGAAAGAGCGCCGCGGCGACTACTTAGGCGGTACTGTTCAGGTGATTCCTCATATTACTGATGAGATTAAGCGAAGAGTATACGAAGGTGCCGAAGGCGCAGACGTAGCACTTGTAGAGATTGGTGGCACCGTAGGTGATATTGAATCATTACCTTTCTTAGAGTCGATTCGTCAGTTAAAAGTTGAGTTAGGCAGTAAGCGTGCACTTTCTATGCACTTAACTTTGGTGCCTTATATTGCCACTGCTGGCGAGACCAAGACTAAGCCAACACAGCACAGTGTTAAAGAAATGCTGTCTATTGGCCTACAGCCAGATATTTTGGTCTGTCGTTCTGATCACCGTATCGATGCCGCTTCTCTACGTAAAATTGCACTTTTCACCAACGTTGAAGAGCGTGCTGTTATTCCATTAGAAGATGCAGATACTATTTATCGTATTCCTACATTGCTTCAGGAAACCGGTCTTGATGACTACGTTATCGAGAAGTTTGGTCTAGAATGCGAGCCTGCTGACCTAAGCGAATGGGAGCAAGTGGTTGAAGCCAAGATGCACCCAGAAAAAGAAATTAACATCGCCATGGTCGGTAAATACATGGAGTTATTAGACGCTTATAAGTCTCTAATAGAAGCCATTGATCATGCCGGTTTGAAGAACCGCACAAAAGTTAAAATTCAATACATTGATTCAGAAATCATTGAACGAGACGGTTGCTCTATCCTAGAGGGTAAAGACGCTATATTGGTTCCTGGTGGGTTCGGTAATCGTGGTGTTGAAGGTAAAATTCGTACTGTTCAGTATGCTCGCGAAAACAAGGTGCCTTATTTAGGTATTTGTCTGGGTATGCAAAGTGCGGTGATTGAATTTGCTCGTAATGTATGTGGCTTAGAAGACGCGCACAGTACTGAGTTTGCAAAAAATACTACAAACCCAGTTGTGGGTTTAATTACAGAATGGACCACGGCTGAAGGTGATACTGAACTGCGCACAGAAGAATCTGATCTAGGTGGCACTATGCGCCTAGGCGGACAAGAGTGTCGTTTAGAAGCAGGCTCTCTTGCTGCTGCTGCTTATGGTCAAGAAACCATTCTTGAGCGTCACCGTCATCGCTACGAAGTGAATAATAATTTCATTGAAATCCTTGAGAAAAACGGCCTTCGTATAGCGGGTAAATCAATGGATGGCAATTTAGTAGAAGTTGTTGAAGTGATTGATCACCCATGGTTTGTTGCATGTCAATTCCATCCAGAATTTACATCGACCCCACGTGATGGACACGGATTGTTTGAAGCGTTTATTGCAGCGGCTATTAAGCACGCTGGCGTTTAAGCGTTTAAAAAAGAATTTATTAAATAACATTTAAATATATTGATCGGAGATATAGCTAGTATGGCTAAGATCGTAGACATTAAAGCTCGCGAAGTTATGGATAGCCGCGGTAATCCTACCGTTGAAGCGGATGTATTGTTAGAAGGTGGTTTTTTTGGAACTGCTTGTGCACCATCAGGGGCTTCAACAGGTTCTCGTGAAGCACTAGAGTTACGTGATGGCGATAAGTCTCGTTATTTAGGTAAAGGTGTACTAACAGCGGTTAATAATATCAATGGCGATATCAAAAATGCGTTATTGGGTATGGACGCAACTGCACAGCGTGCTCTTGATGAGAAAATGTTAGAGCTAGATGGCACTGAAAACAAAGCTAAGCTTGGTGCAAATGCCATTCTTGCTGTTTCTTTGGCTGCAGCTAAAGCGGCTGCGGTTTCTAAAGGAGTTGAGTTATACGAGCATATTGCTGAACTAAACGGTACTCCTGGTAAGTTCAGTATGCCTTTGCCAATGATGAACATTATCAACGGTGGCGAGCACGCAGATAACAATGTTGATATTCAAGAATTCATGGTTCAACCAGTTGGTTTTACCTCTTTCAGTGAAGGGCTAAAAGCCGGTGCTGAAATTTTCCATAGTCTTAAGAAAGTTTTACAAGATAAAGGTTTAAGTACTTCAGTTGGTGATGAAGGTGGTTTTGCGCCTAACCTTGCATCAAATGCAGAAGCACTTGCAGTAATCAAAATAGCGGTATCTAACGCTGGTTACGAGCTTGGTAAAGACATCACACTTGCTTTAGATTGCGCATCTTCAGAATTCTATAAAGATGGTAAGTATGATCTTGCTGGTGAAGGTAAAGTGTTCTCTGCAGAAGAATTCTCTGATTACCTTGCTGAACTTTGCGACCAATATCCAATTGTTTCAATTGAAGATGGCCAAGACGAAAGCGATTGGGCTGGCTGGAAATATCAAACTGAAAAATTAGGTGATAAAGTTCAACTAGTCGGTGATGATTTATTCGTAACTAATACTAAGATTTTGAAACGTGGTATTGATGAAAAAATTGCAAACTCGATTCTTATCAAGTTTAACCAGATTGGCTCATTAACCGAAACGCTTGAAGCAATTAAAATGGCTCAAGACGCTGGGTTTACAGCTGTTATTTCTCACCGTTCTGGTGAAACTGAAGATACGACTATTGCAGATTTAGCCGTTGGTACATGTGCAGGTCAAATTAAAACCGGTTCTTTGTGTCGTTCAGACCGTGTTGCAAAATATAACCGTTTGCTACGCATTCAAGAACAATTAGGTTCAAAAGCTGTATATAACGGTCTTTCTGAAGTTAAAGGTCAGTAATTATTATTTGGGTCGCCATCATAGCGATTTAAAATAGTGTTACCGAGTACAGATTTACTCGTTAAAGCTTGTACTTATAAAA
The DNA here is from genome assembly GCA_034112345.1 of Bermanella sp. Taxonomy (GTDB): domain Bacteria; phylum Pseudomonadota; class Gammaproteobacteria; order Pseudomonadales; family Oceanobacteraceae; genus Bermanella. The sequence goes on from JAWUVN010000077.1 coordinate 35,086, forward strand.
AGGGAAACTTCGGTTTCCCTTTTATAGTATTTGTCATACCCATTTTGGGTATGGATGGTGATGTCATTAATTTCAATGATTGCGGATAATAAAATGGCGCTGTTAGATTCTGTGAAAGAACATGTTTGGAAGCCAATTGTTGCTATTTTATTTATTTGGCTTCAGTACCAGCTTTGGTTTGATGAAAGCAGTGTACGTGCAAGCATTCAAATGCAAAATAAAATTGAAGAACAAAAAGAATTGAACTCAGCTTTAGATGCTCGGAATCAAGTTTTGTCTGAAGAAATTTCCGGTATCAAATCTGGAATGGGATCAATCGAAGCAAAAGCCAGAAAAGAATTGGGTATGGTTAAAGAAAACGAAACCTATTTCATCGTAGTCAAGCCAAAGCTAGAAGGTGAACGTTAATGACTGCGTTGTATGTGGTCGTGCCCGCCGCGGGTGTGGGGGCTAGAATGCAGGCCGACCGTCCTAAGCAATATTTGAATGTTGCCGGTAAAACCATACTTGAACACACCTTAGAACGACTTATCTCTTTTACATCATTCGAAAAAATAATTGTATCCGTGTCGGCTGAAGATGAGTATTGGGCGGACTTAAGTTTGGATTCTCATGAAAAAATTGAAGCGTGTCAGGGTGGTCAAGAACGTTACGATTCAGTTTTAAATGGATTGAATTATTTAAAGTCCAAGGGTGTGAGTGATGATGCATGGGTGATGGTTCATGACGTTGCACGACCTTGTATCACGAGCTTAGACTTACAAACGCTATATGATTCGAAAAGCGTTCAGGGTTCTCTACTGGGTTTGCAAGTACGAGATACCATGAAGCGTACTGATGTTAACGGCAATGTAATTGCAACAGTTGACCGAAACAACTTATGGCATGCACTGACGCCACAAATGGCAACGCTTGGTGTTTTACACCAAGCCATCACTCAATCACTTGCTGATAAAATAAGCATTACAGATGAAGCGTCAGCAATTGAGTACATTGGGTTAGCGCCAAAAATGATTAGGGGTGATCCATCCAATATAAAAGTCACGCGACCAGATGACTTAGCATTGGTTGAATCCTATCTAAAGAACGAGTTAAAAGAGAAAAATCATGTTTAGAATTGGCCATGGCTTTGATGTGCATAAATTTTCTGAGCCAAAAAATGATTCTAAAATCATGATTTGTGGCGTAGCTATTCCTTATAAATGTGAATTGATTGCTCATAGTGACGGTGATGTTGCTTTGCATGCGCTGAGCGATGCTTTATTGGGCGCGGCGGCATTGGGTGATATCGGGCATCACTTTCCTGATACAGCCCCTGAGTTTGAGAACGCTGATAGTCGCGAATTATTAAAGCATGTTATGCAAAGTGTTGCGGATAAAAATTATCAAGTGGGAAATGTCGATATTACCATTATGGCGCAAGCACCTAAAATGGCACCGCATATTCAAACTATGAGAGCTACCATCGCTCAAGACCTGAAGCTGGATATTGACCAGGTTAATGTAAAAGCCACGACAACTGAAAAATTAGGTTTTGTGGGTCGTAAAGAAGGCATAGCAGTTGAAGCCGTTGCATTACTGATGCCTATTGAGATTTAAATAAATAATGAATGACATAACGAACGATAATATTCCTAACACACCAAAACCTAAAGCATACCAATCAGATTGGCCAAAAGCTTACGCTGAATTAAATATGCAAGCAGAGTTCAGAACCCACGATGAAGACTTTCAAGTTAATGAAATTACCAATCGTGAGTTAGTTGAGTCTGGCCCTCATATGTATTTATACATAGAGAAAAAAGGTACAAACACACATTGGTTAGCTAGAAAGCTGGCAAATCATGCAAAGATTGATTTGAAAGATGTAGGCTACGCGGGTTTAAAGGATCGACATGGTGTGACTCGACAGTGGTTTAGTTTACCGATTAAAAACAAAGAGCCTGATTTAACGCACGTATTCAATGGTGATGAATTTACGCTAATTGAAAAAGGTTTTTATGGCGTTAAATTAAAGCGAGGTGCTCTAGGCGGTAATCAATTTAAATTGATTTTGCGTAATGTAGATGGGCTTAAGTCTGAAATAGAAACACGCCTTGAATTGATTAAGTCTAAGGGTGTGCCTAATTATTTTGGCGAACAACGATTCGGCCATAATAATGAAAACCTACACCAAGCAGCAAAGTTTTATCAAACAGGAAAGCGCCCTCGTAATCGTCAAAAAACATCGATGTATTTATCGGCTTCCCGCTCTTACTTATACAATAAGATGTTAGCCAATCGTGTAGAAGCTGATTCTTGGACTAAAGCCATTGATGGTGAGGTGTTTGGTTTTGCTGGTAGTTTAAGAGGGTTTCGCCAAGAAGGCACAGAAGAAGAGGTGACGCGTTTTAACGAGCGTGAAATTCATCCTACCTGCGCAATGTGGGGTCGAGGTGAAAGTTTAGCCGCTAATCAGTTACTTGAAATAGAGCAGTCAGTTGCCAATGCAAATCCTGTGTTTGCTGAAGGCATCGAAAAACAAGGTATGAAGCAAGAGCGCCGTGCGACTCGATTATTAATACCTGGCTTAGAGTGGCAATGGCTTGCTGATGATGTATTGGAGTTATCGTTTGAGCTAGCCTCTGGTTTTTATGCAACTTCTGTATTGCGCGAGCTAGGAAAAATTACTGAAGCAGTACGTGAAGATGAAAGTGCTCGGTACCATGAGATTGCATTGAATAAGTTGAAAGAGACTGAGACAAAAGGATCGGAAGAGTGAACCTATTACTCTCTAATGATGATGGAGTACAAGCCCTTGGTCTGGATGTATTAGCTAATCAATGCGGCAAGGCTGAACATGCATTCTGTGTCGTCGCCCCCGAGCGCGATCGCAGTGGTGCCAGTAATTCACTTACCCTTGATCGGCCCCTAAAACCTACACGATTAGCGAATGGTTTTTTCAGTGTGAATGGCACGCCTACAGATTGTGTTAATTTGGGAATGAATACCTTGTGTGAAATAGAACCTGATAGGGTTATTTCTGGTATTAATTCAGGGGCTAATTTGGGTGACGATGTTATTTATTCTGGTACCGTTGCAGCTGCTATGGAAGGGCGTTTTTTAAAATATTCTCCAATTGCGGTTTCGCTTGTTGGTACAGAGTACTTTGAAACAGCAGCTAAAGTTGTATTTGATTTGTTGCCTCAATTAAACGACTTAGTGCTACCTGATAGAACGGTAATTAATATTAATGTCCCTGATATTCCTTATGATCAGCTTCAAGGTATTGAGGTTACTCGCTTAGGCCACAGGCATCGCTGTGATCCACCGATTAAAACTCAGAATCCAAAAGGTAAAGATTATTATTGGATTAATGGGGTAGGGCGTGGAGATGATGCTGGTCCAGGCACTGATTTTTATGCGGTTGCTAATAACAAGGTTTCCATCACTGCTATTCAAATCGATATGACAGGATATGCTGGCAATGAAACGCTAGCCGTTCAATTTAATCGCAATACCATGGAACTGAAATAATGACACCTTTGCAGTTACAAGGTATTGGCATGACAAGTCAGCGAACTAGAGATCGCTTGGTGACTCGTTTAAGTGAGCAAGGCATTAAAAATAAAGATGTGCTTGAGGTGATGGCAAACACGCCAAGACATATCTTTATAGAAGAAGCTCTTAGTCACAGAGCTTACGAAGACACTGCATTACCCATTGGGTATGGTCAAACTATCAGCCAGCCTTATATTGTGGCTAAGATGACAGAGCTTTTGTTAGAAGCAGGGCCTTTAGAAAGTGTACTGGAAATTGGTACCGGCTGCGGTTATCAAACAACGGTTCTATCGCAATTGGTTGGTCGAATCTACAGTGTTGAGCGAATCGCACCATTGCAAGCAAAAGCCAAAAAGACCACGTCTTTATTACGAATCAATAACGTTAAGTTTAAGCACTCAGATGGTAATTGGGGTTGGCCTGAAGAAGGCCCCTATGATGCAATATTATCGGCAGCGGCACCTGATCGCATTCCACCAGAACTTGCAGAACAATTAAAAGTGGGCGGACGTTTGATACTGCCCGTGGGGGATGACGATAAACAAGATTTGATCATGGTTGTGCGCGATGAAGAAGGCTTTACTAAGCACAAGCTAGAGCCTGTTAAATTTGTACCCATGCTAACAGGAACCCAAAAGTAGATGGAAGCATTAAATAAAAGGATGGCATTGTGATCTGGAATTTCTTGAAAGGCATGGCCATGGGGGCTGCTGATATTGTCCCAGGTGTATCTGGCGGCACTATTGCTTTGTTAACTGGAATATACGAGCGGTTAATTAATGGCATTAAAAGCGTCGGATTAGATACTATTATCACATTGAAAAATGATGGTGTTAAAGCCGCTTGGAAGCAAATAGATGGCACTTTTTTACTGTCGATTTTATTGGGGGCTGCTACCAGTATTTTGATATTTGCTCGTGTGATTCACTATTTATTAGAACATTTTGCAGTTCCAACGTGGGCGGGTTTCTTTGGTTTAGTGTTAGCGTGTGTATTTCATGTAGGTCAGCAAGTGGATAAATGGGATGTAAAAAATGGCTTTTTAATGGTCGTTGGAGCCGTTTTAGTGGGTGTCATTAGTTTTTCATCTGCCACTGAAATCGAAATCACACCGTTAATTTTATTTGTAACGGGGTCTATCGCCATCTGTGCCATGATATTACCGGGTATTTCCGGAAGCTTTATTTTATTGTTATTAGGTGTATACGGGCCCGTTATTGCCGCTATAAAGGGGTTTGATTTGTCTGTTTTAAGCATCTTTGCCGCAGGGTGCTTAGTGGGTCTTATGACCTTTTCTCGTGTTTTGGCTTGGGTGTTCAAATATTATAGATCGCCGATGTTAGCGGTGTTAACCGGTTTTATGATTGGGGCCTTAGTAAAAGTATGGCCTTGGAAGGCTGTATTAAGTTATCGCTTAAATAGTGGCGGTGAACCAGTCCCATTTCTTGATGTGCCTATTTTTCCTTGGGCTCATCCGGACCCTCAAATACTGGTGTCTGCGATGACGTTTTTTGTGGGATTGCTTGGCGTATTATGGCTGGATTCAAAAGGAAAAAAATAAAAACTCGAGTGTTTTTTGAACAGCCTATGCTCAAATTGTTATCTTGTTCATCAATATTTAGAAGCAAAAAATTGGCAAATGCCAAAAGTTACTAAGGAGAGTGTGATCAAAATCTTTTTTTAAGAAGATTTTCTGATAACTTTGCATTAGTAAATAACTAACTTGAATAATAAATAGAAATATTGTGTTCGGAGTATCTGTGCCGTTATCAGAGTGTCAAAAATACCATCAAATGAATAGGCTCTTATTATTACTTAAAAGGGTAGGCATTTTAACAGCCTTAATATGCCTATCTGCCTGTGCTGGTTTTGTCTCAATTGAGCAAAAGTTTGGGGATAGCCCAGTCTCTAGAAATATCCATGTTGTACAAAAAAGTGAAACCTTATTTTCGCTGGCTTGGCGCTATGGTTGGGACTATAAAGCGTTAGCGAGTGCTAATGCTATTCCTGCTCCTTATACGATTTTCCCAGGTCAAAAGTTAAATATTGTTCATAAAGATAACTACAGACCAGTAGTTACAAAAAGCACGTCCAAAAATTTGACGAACTCCAAACCTAGTGCTTCTAAGAAGGGCCCAAGTGCCTATAAAACCCGTTCAAAACCGCCAGTAGTGGAAAAATCCAGCCACAGCCTTGCTTGGCAATGGCCAAGTAAAGGCAAGGTAATCGCCAAATTTTCATCGAAAAGGCCCATGAATAAGGGGATTGATATAACTGGTCTCATAGGGGAATCTGTAATGGCAGCAGCGGCAGGGTCAGTGGTTTATTCAGGTAGTGGATTACTTGGATATGGCAACTTAGTGATTATCAAGCACAACGAACAATACTTAAGTGCATACGCACACAATAAACGTTTGTTGGTCAAAGAAGGTCAAAAAGTTAAAGCTGGGCAGGTCATTGCCGAAATAGGTTCTAGTGGGACGGATAAAGTGAAACTTCACTTTGAGATTCGTCGCCAAGGGAAACCGGTTAATCCGATTAAATATCTACCTAAGGTGAAGTAAATATTACTCACCTAATGTAGATCGGATTTAATGATCATAAATGTTGTTAGTTGGAACGGCTTTTGAATACACAGAGTCGGGGTGACAATATAATAACAATACCATTGGGTGGGGCTAAGGCGATGGCAGTTAAAAAGGAATTACAAGACAGTGTTGAGTTTGATTCAGACTTGGCATTAGTTGAAGAGATTAGCGAAGTTAAAGCTAAAAAACCAAAACCGCTAAAGTCGGTAAAAACGAAAGCAGTAGGTGTAACAGCTAAAAAGGCCACTGTTAAAAAAACAACTGTAAAAAAAGCAATTGTTAAAAAAGACGATGAAGACATCTCATCGGAAACTGAAGTACAAAAAAATCTTGATGCAACTCAGTTGTATCTAAATGAAATAGGCTTCTCGCCATTATTAACACCAGAAGAAGAAGTGCATTTTGCACGTCTTGCTCGAAAAGGTGACGAGAAAGGCCGTAAGCGTATGATAGAAAGTAATTTACGTTTAGTGGTTAAAATAGCACGCCGTTACGTGAATCGTGGCTTAACGTTATTAGACCTTATCGAAGAAGGCAATTTAGGCTTAATTCGAGCAGTTGAAAAGTTTGACCCAGAGCGTGGCTTCCGTTTTTCAACGTATGCAACTTGGTGGATTAGACAGACCATCGAACGTGCCATCATGAACCAAACCCGTACCATTCGTTTACCTATTCATGTCGTTAAAGAATTAAATGTATATCTACGTGCTGCACGTGAGCTTACCCAGAAATTGGATCATGAGCCAAGCGCCGAAGAAATAGCAGAATTACTGGATAAACCCGTATCAGATGTTAAGCGCATGTTGGGGCTTAATGAACGAGTCACTTCTGTAGACTCTCCCCTAGGCTACAACAGCGAAAAGTCAGTATTGGATACCATTGCTGATGACACCGTAAATGATCCTTGCCAGATGCTTCAAGATGATGATATTAGCCATAGCTTAGATCATTGGTTAGATGACCTTACTGAAAAGCAACGTGAAGTTATTGCCCGTCGTTTTGGATTACGTGGCTATGAGACCAGTACACTAGAGGAAGTAGGGCACGAGATAGGCTTAACCCGTGAGCGTGTTCGTCAGATCCAGGTAGAAGCTTTAAAGCGCATGCGTGAAATCATGGAGAAGCAGGGGCTTAATGCCAGTGCAATATTTGGTGCTCAAGAAGCCTAACGGCTTGTAGTTATGTTTTAAAATATTTTGATTCGAGTATTTGAACCCACATAGAAATATGTGGGTTTTTTTATG
>JAWUVN010000078.1:0-7853 GCA_034112345.1 Bermanella sp.
CTGAAATGGCTAACACTGGAGCCACCTTCGTATAAGCAGTCTCCAGAAACATAATCATATTGTAAGTAACCCGATGTAGCGCAGGGTGCATACATCTCAACCTTGTCGCCACTTTCAAAATTACCATCGCTGTCTACGTCATTAAAGCCGTCAGTAAGTAGACCGACAGCTTGAGTATTTACATTGCTGCCTGCCCATAATAGTCCAGTGACACTTACCACTGAATCAGCTCGTTGAGCATCTGTCATTGCGGGCCAAGCACCCAGAGTCTCGTCATATAAATTATTTGAGAAAACGTCATCATAGCCGCCACTTTTCATCCCTGTTTGCGGGCTTACTAAGCTTGTGAAACCAAGACCGTGAGTGATTTCATGCAATAGAACAGTTGTGAAGCCAATGTAGCTAGCAGATGGGGTTTCATCAAAGCCGTAATACCAGCCACTACTGGACTGTAAGCAGCCAGTAGTACCAATATTGCTATTAAATGTTGAATTGATGTCAGAGCCAGTGCTATTACCTGTGTAAATATCGGCACCAGATAAAAAGTTATCTGAATTGGCTAGGTGGTTGTATAGCCCTATCGGGTACCAGGTGTTATTTGCCATGCCGCCAGGAGCTGTAGGGTGATAAAGGCTAACGGAAGGTCCTGCACTTCCGAGTGTCGCACTGGTTGCGTCGCAAGTAAGGGCTGTAAAATTTGCATCTACAATGATGGTTTGTGTGGATTCGACCTGGTCAGCAATAATTTCGATTGCTTTGATAAAAGACAGCATTCTTTGTGCACCTAATGTGGTGCCACCATTTCCACCTACGGCAGATAGACCTGCCGCGCTGTTAAATCCACTAATAAAATTTAACTGTACCGTCGATTGTGTACCTGTAATCGTACAATTACTGCCATCGGCTGCCCCTGTACCGGTGGAGGTTGTTGATGCGACACATGCTGCGCTGTGAGCAGGGTTACTCAATACTATAAAAAGACCAAGGACTGCTGATATTGACCAATTCATATTAAGACCTAAATTCTAATGTAATCTAATTACACTAGACTGTTTAGGACATCTAGATTGTTGTATTAAGTGTTTTTTGGTAAGTGTTTGTATTAATTGGGCCTTTTAACTCCCTATGATTCTATTAGATACATTGCATATTGTAATTTGATTGGTGAGTGAGATTATTTGTCATCGGGGATGTAGCTGTACTCTTTTATTTGAATGCTGCCATCGGGCATTTGAACGGCTACAGGCATATGAGTGACTCGACCATTGGTGTTCATTATGACGCTGCCATCGGGCCTCTCAACTGTTTCTATAGGCGCATTAAATAACAAGGTTTCCCTTAAAGATTGTTTCATTTCGGGCGACAATTGATCTAAGTGTGAATTTCCGGCGACCCCTTTGTTTTGCGCACCAACCTGTACTTGATCTTTTGTGAGGGACGGAAGGTTATCTTTCGATACAGGGTTAGCATTTGAAGGTGAGAGAGAAGCGTTATGGGGTCCATGAGCGTGTGCAGTATCCGAACCCATAGGATTCACAATAGTGGGTTCCTGATAGAGCGCGAAGGCTAATAATACAATGGCGACAACACCGATAATGACTTCTTTCACGGTTCTTCTCTTTAAATTAACTCTGATCATATAGGCTAGACCTTAATGATTAGACTTAATAGTCATGGTAGAAAAAGTTCTGATAACGCTGGTGGTTATGGTTCATGGATCACATATTATTAATATTCATCGATAAGCCTTATTAACCATTTTCCATGCGCTTCTTAGTTTTACTGCTAGCCATAGCCGTTAAGGGATTTTCTGGCCAAGGGTGCTTGGCGTATCGTCCTCTGCTTTCTTTTCTTACTTCTGGGTAGGCTTCTTTCCAAAAGAACGCTAAGTCATGCGTCATGGCCAGAGGTTTTTGTGCTGGGCTTAATAAGTGCAAATTCAGTGTGATCTTGCCTTTGGCAATGGTGGGCGAAATGGGCATACCAAAGAACTCTTGTAACTTACCTTTTGCCACCGGAGGATTTTCTGAATAATCGATGGCTGCGTTTCTGCCAGATGGCAAAGTCAAAGAGCTTGGGAAGTCATTTTTTAAATCGGTTTGTATTTTCCATTCAATTCTAGACAGTAGCGCATCACTGTATGGTATGTTCTTTAGGTTTCCGTCTTTCATAAATGGGGTGAGCCAATTATCAAGATCGCTAATCAAAACAGACTCTTTAAATGATGGATAAATATCTGGGAATAACTCGTGAGCCAAATTCAATTTTTTAAGAAGGGTTAAGGCATCTTCTTTTAAGGGTAAAAAGGCTAAACCAGATTGTCTAATCTCTTGAACAATAAACTCAAGTCGGGCACTTTCTGGTGCCTTAGTTGTTTTAGCATTCAGAGTTAAAGCGCCCAGTTTTTCTTCTTGTATTTCCATTAATTGAGATTGCATTTCAAATCGAGAATGCACAGTTATTTGTTCTTTAAAATATTGGCAAATATCTTTTTTTTCTATCTTGGTACCCAAGCGAATATAGGTTTGTTTAGCAGTTGAGTTATTAAAGGCGGCTTGTGTTGATGTGTGAGCCACGGCTAAAAAATCAGAGTGGGTGAGCGCATCGTTGTGTAATACTTGTACCCCTTGACCGCTTCGTAAGCGATAGCCATTTCCTCGTTTTTGAGCAATTCGATCAGGAAACGCCAGCATGCATAAAATGCCAGCTTTCTCGCTTCGTATCTCAGTGTCTTTAACCTTTAATTTTTTGGCTAGCCTGTGCGTGAGCTTTAATATTCGCTTGGTTAAATTGTATTTTACCTCACCACCTTCATAGCGCTTGGGTATATTCGAGTTAGAAGTCATTTCTTTAAATAGTTCTAAGCGCAACGTCAGATCACTGTTACTTTGATAGAAATAAAGTGGGTCGCCTTCCGTTAATATAGCGGCCAATAAACAGGCACTATAAACCAATTTAGAGTCTTGGATTGACAGCAGCATATTGGCTAAGCGAGGGTGAACAGAAAACTCACTGAGCTTTTTTCCATGATTGCTTATTGTTTGTGTGTTTTCTTGGTGTGTATCAATAGCATTTAATTGATTTAAAAGGTTTAGGCTATTTTCATATCTTTTGAGTTCGGGTTTATCTAGCAAAATATAGTCATTTAAATCAAAACTGCCCCACGCCCCCAGTGTTAATGAAAATGGGGTTAAATCACTTAATTGAATAGCGCTTTGGCTAAAGGGTGGTCGGGTGTGAAAAGCTTCTTCACTTAGCAAGCGATAACATTGACCCGCTTGTGTTCGGCCCGCTCGTCCCGCTCTTTGAATCATGGATGCTTGGCTGGCTTGAACCGTGATTAATTCATCCATAGCGGTTTGTGAATTAAATCGCGCTTGGCGTTCCATGCAGCTGTCGATCACAACGGTTACGCCATCAATGGTTAAACTGGTTTTAGCAATGTCGGTGGCCAAAATAATTTTACGATGATTTGATTGCGAACTGGGGCGTATGGCGTGTTGCTGTTCTTTATTTGGTAGCTGACCATGTAAAGGTAAAATACTAGCGGCACTTGTAAGGCTGTCTTTTAATAAATCATGAGTTCTTGAAATTTCTCTGACACCGGGTAAAAAAACTAATATATCCCCATGGTGTTCTTTGTAAGCCCGCTGAATGAGTTTGCTGATATTTTGTTCTAGCGAAAGTTCGGCTTGTTTGATTACGTATATATTTTCAACGGGATAGCTTTTACCTTCACTCTCAATTAATGCCGCGTCTAAATTGTCGATTAATGCCGCGCAGTCTAAAGTGGCGCTCATGATAATGAGCTTAAGGTCTTCACGTAAGTATTCTTGGCATTGAACCGCCATGGCGAGCCCTAAATCAGATGGCAGACTGCGCTCATGAAATTCATCAAAAATGATAGTACTGCACTCAGGAATTTCATTGTTGTGCAGCAATTTTTGCGTTAACACGCCTTCGGTCATGACTATAATGCGATTGTTTTTTCCTGTTTTAGAAAAATCACCAGTGATCAGGCCAATGTGCTCTCCTAAGTCTTCCCCTAAGGTGTCGGCTAAGCGTCTGGCCACTTGTTCGGCGGCAACGCGTCTAGGTTCTAATAACCAGATCTCACCGTGTTTAGATGAATCTGTTTTTACTGAATCTGACGTCAATAGTGAAAGGGGCAGTAAGGTAGATTTACCTGCGCCAGGAGGGGCCACTACCAATACCCTATTTTGGGTTTTGAGTGTGCTATTAAGGTTATCTAAAACGTATTCGATAGGAAGTGATGTCATGTGCCGCATTATCCAAGTTCCGTATGATTTAGCAATAGAGTGTGGTCGGTAAGTCTTTGTCTATACTCAAAACAGTAGAACCTAATCATCATTGGCGATGCGGCCACGGCTTCCGTTAAGCAAGGCGATAATTCTATTGACAACTTAGAGCCGTAAATACAGTTTTTAGATCAGAAGTTGGTGTTATTAAAAACTTAGTATTTAAACAGTTGCTTATAGTGTTCAGTCATCAGAAAATGATTTACGATAAAAATACCAAGCGTAACGTATAGAAAATAGGTTTAATTATGGCGAACAAGAAAGTGGTATCGATAGCCGACGCGAGACGTGAAAAAAATATAGAAAAAAAAGAAGCGAAGCTCGTTGAATTAGCTGAGCGTTTTGAGACTGCATTTCCTTCTAAACTGTTGAGTAAACCTACCCCTGTTAAAGATTACTTAAAGTCTAAAAAAAACAAGAAGAACAAAGATAAGCGATAACATCAATTTTGTGGTTATTATGCAGTGGCCACTTTTGAACGTAATTTAGGCGACTTATTTAGATAGGTTTCTAGTAGGGTGCTCAGTGGGCCATGTTCGTCAATATACGTATTAATGATACGCGCCACATTCTCAAACAAGTCCATTTTATGACACCCTTTTATATATTCCGTTCTTAAGCATGCAGCCTGTGGCTTCAGTATCTTTTTTTCTTGGGGGTTACCAAAGTAGATTAGAACAGAGAGTGCGATTTCAGCTTGATAGTGATCTTCCGATAAATCAAATAATGGGTAGTGGGTCACAGTAGGGCTCTAGGTCATATTATGGGCACATAATAGTAAAAGTGTGATCTAAGTACTGTTACTTATTGTTAAAAGTTGTATTAAAAATTTTGTCAGGACTTTTAGTTATATACCCATCAAAAGTCTGACTTAGCCCAAACGTCTGTTTTTTAAGCGCTGGGGATGATGTTATATCGCTGCTTTGAAATATATTATTGACGAGAGGAGCGAGCAGGGGGCTTGATACGAGAGTGAGCCCACACCTCGACTTGGCATCGCTGGATGTAGGCTCTGTGTAATAAGGTATTATTTGGCGACCAAAAACGCGCCACACTCTACGTGGTGTGTGTAAGGAAACTGATCAAATAGGGCAAAACGCTCTATGGTATGGGTTTTACTAAGCTGTTTAAGGTTTAGTTCAAGCGTATCAGGATTACAGGATATGTAGACAATACGCTTGTACTGACTGATCATTTTGCAGCTTTCTTCGTCTAGCCCAGCGCGTGGTGGATCAACTAATACGGTACCAAAGTCAGCATTTTCTAAATCCATGTCTTTTAGGCGGCGTCTTAGGTGCGTGCCATTCATGTGCTCAGTAAACTCTTCAGCGCTTACCCGTGCAAATTCAACATTGGTAATGCCATTCATCTCTTTGCCAGCATTGGCAGCGTAAACCGATGTCTTACTGATCTCGGTAGCAAAGACACGTCGAAATTGATCCGCCATGGCTAAAGAGAAATTACCATTACCGCAATACAGCTCTAACAAATCGTGATCTTGGCTATCTTGAGTACAGGCTCTTGCCCAGCTCAGCATTTTTTCACTGATTTTGGCGTTAGGTTGAGTAAAGCTGGCTTCTACCTGCTTATATTTTATTTGTTTGCCATCGACAGTTAGTTCTTCAACTACAAAGTCTTGGTCAAGCAGGATGCGCATTTTACGGGCGCGACCAATGATGTGAATACCTAGTGTATTTTTTAGCGCAGTAGCAGCTGCAATCCATTCATCATCGAGTTGTCGGTGGTAAATAAGGGTAACCAGCATGTCGCCAGACATGGTGTTTAAGTATTCGATTTGAAACAGGCGGTTTTTTAATAGCGGGTTACCATTTAGGGCTTCGGCCATTTTTGGAATCAGCGCATTGATGTCTTTACTAGCAATGGGGAAGTCAGTGATTTCAATGGGATTGTTTTTTGTGCCTGGTTCAAACATGGCATGAAAGCAACGGTCGTCTTCGTGCCAGATGCGAAATTCAGCTCTTTGGCGAAAGTTTAAAGGCTCGCTTGCATAAACATCAATCGCTGGGATAGACAGTGGAGCAAATTGCTCTTCAATGCGTTGCTGTTTTTCAGCCAATAAGGCGTCATATTGATCAACCTGAACGTCATGCATTGAAATCTAACCTATAAATATATAAAGGGCGCGCATTATAGGGAATGGTGGCAAGGTAGGCAAAGGGTCTGAGTGTTCAATCGGCTGGTTGAGTGCAACGGTTCGCTCTATTTAGTACATTTATACCTAGAATAATTGCTCGAAATTAAAACATCTGTTTGAATGCAGGCCAAATGCGACATTATTAAGGCGATTTTATGGATAAGGTTACACAATCGTTAATCGAATTACTCAATGTAGAGCTTCTGCACCGTGGGCCCCAAACGTATTTATATCGTGGGCAGTGCGAAGATCTAGGGTTTAAAAATTTATTTGGGGGGCAGATATTAGGTCAATCTCTGAATGCCGTGATGCAGGCGGCGCCTGAAGGTTATTTACCGCATTCCATGCACGCTTATTTTCTTTTACCGGGTAAGTCCAGTGGTCACGTTGACTACAAGGTTGAAATCTTAAGGCAGGGGCGAAGTTTTGCTTCATTGCGTGTAGACGCCATTCAAGAAGGCAAAATAATACTGACGCAAAATACCAGCCTGCAAAAGCCCGAAAACGGATTAGAGCATCAAGCCCCAATGCCTGATGCCAAAGGCCCCGATGGCTTGATGAGCCAGCTAGAAATTACTCGTAAATTCAAAGATATGATCCCAGAAGGGATTCGCGATAAATTTACCGAAGACAAGCCATTAGAAACCCGACCAGTAGACCCGATTAATATTTTTAAACCGGACAAGCGCAGCCCAGAAAAAGATGTGTGGTTTAAGTCAGTAGGGGATTGGACCGATCAATCAGTGGCGCTGCAATATGCATTATTGGCTTACAGCTCTGACTTTCATTTGTTGGCAACAGCATTGAATCCACACGGCTTATCATTTGCCAGCAAAGGCATGCAGAGGGCCAGTTTAGATCATGCAATCTGGTTCCACCATAAACCTCGTTTGGATGACTGGATGCTGTATAGCATGCATAGCCCAGCTTCTAGCGGTGGCAGAGGCTTAAATATTGGCCACATATATCATCACGACGGACAGTTGATGATGAGTGTTGCGCAAGAAGGCTTAATTCGTGTTCGCCCAGAGGTAAAATCATAATATGAATTTATACCTTCGGTTAATTCGTATTTTGTTACGCCAGTTCTGGGCAAAAGGTTTAGACAACCCATTAAATCGTCGATTTATTTTTTTTCGAGTCTGGCCTCATGACTGCGATTTTAATCTGCATCTAACAAATTCTCGTTATTTGGCGTTCATGGATTTATGCCGAATGGATTTAATGAGGGGTTTGGGCATGACCCGAAACATCATGAAAAACAAATGGAAGTTTGTGGTGAACGCCCAAGAAATCACTTATATCAAAGAAATGCCGCCGTTAAGTCGATTTAGAATCAGCAGTCAAATACTGGGGTGGGACGAAAAATATTTCTATGT
>JAWUVN010000079.1:0-24551 GCA_034112345.1 Bermanella sp.
ACGATTGATGCCACGCTGTCATCAAATGAATCAAGCTTTCCACTTACATCAAAAATTTCTTCATCGGCTTTATCTTGGTAGGCATGATTCTCAACATACTGCTGCCCAAAGTTATAAGTAGCGTTCAATCCGTAATTAAAATCTACCCCTTCACGCCACTGATAACGCTCACCATAGGTTCGCGCAATATGCACATCGCCCTTGATGGTATCCACAGGGTTTCCTGAATCCACACCTTGTTTATCTAGGTGCTTCAATGGGTGGTTATTAATATGATCTTTAACTTCAGTCGGATCTAAATCGGCTGTCATATGTAATGACTGGCGAGACTTTAATGCACCCGTATAAAACATGCCGTCTGTGATCATGGCGGCATGATGTGGATTTTCATGGGTCACAGGGTGGATAACCGATTGCGAATTTTCTAACGCATTTAATATGTAAGGGCGGTTTGGATTACCACCAATAAAACCAATTTGAACTTCTGTTCCCGGTATTAAAGGAATGTCGAAGTGGTTACTGCGTGACGCATGGCTAGCATGGCGAATCCAGCTTGAAATTTTTTCTTCTTCGCCCTTCATAAAGTCGAAGGTCACCTGGTATTTCCCCACTTCGTTTCGCTGAGCCAGTGTTTGGTCATCAGCCGCCGAATACACACGGCCCGTTGTAGAGATAACCGCTGGGGCTTTAATGTCTCTGGTTGGGCGGTATTGTGTTTCTTTAGGTATACCAGAGAACGTGCATTCGTAGTAAGGCTGGCTGTCACCGTCTTGTGCTCTGGCGCGATCATCTAGGTTTTGACCGTTATGGCTGACGTCAGTGATTAATATTTCATGGGTATCGCCATCAGGCAGTTCCACAGTTAAAACAAAGCCCGGAGTAATACATGGCAAGCCAGTCGTACCCGTAAATACAATTTGCTTGGCTTGTAATTCTTGTAAGCGTATTTGAGCCAGTAGCTCGGCTTCATCTTTGTTATCAGCGCCTTCATCAGCCATGTTCACGCTGGTTTTGCCATCGCTAACTTCACCCGCTATACCTTGGAATAGCTCCATGGCTTGATCTGGGGTGGTTTCTGCAATGATCACCGCATCGGGTACAGAGTTGTACTGGCGACGTAACGATCGAATAGAATTAAAGCTGTTTGTCGGGTTATTGCTCTCATCCAGTTTAACCGTCGGAATGACCAGAGGTTCGTAGTTAGTATCATCGGCAAATACTAGGCGTCCATCTTGGTCGTGATCAAAATAGTAATAAATGCCCCAGTGCTCAGACATACGGCAAACAAAATCAAAGTTTGATTCACTGTATTGACAAATGAATTCTTTAGTAGGATAGGTTTGTGTCAGACTAAGGTGGTGATCAAGCATTAGGTCGTTACTGAGTTCATCAGTTAATACGTTTTCAACCGTTACATTTGTATATATATCGTACGATTGATTTTTACGCTGGCGCCATAAGGCCGGCACCATGGTCGCCACATAAAACTTATGAGTATTGGATTGTTCAAATACTTCTTCAACCTGCTTGAAAATCCCTTTTATAGAATAGTCGTCACGGTCTACAAGTTGCTCAACCTTTATGTACACATCGTCTTGAGTAAGAGAAAGGTGATCTAATGACGCTGCAATGTCCTTTTTGACTTTAAATTCAATCTTCAATTCAAAGAACTTAGAAATAGATTCGGTACCAGCAATAGACTTGATTTCTAATTCTGTCGCGTAACTATCCGTGTATAAACTAAATGTAGGTTGAGCCATGTTATATCCCTATTCTAATGTCGATATTTGATATCGACCCTTTGGCTGCCTTACCAGAGGTTAAGCAAATTATATGTAGCCAGTATTAGGTGTGTCTATGAGTAAATATTCGAAACCTGTATTTTGTGATGCAGTTTTCTTATATGGGTTTAAATACTCAATTTATCATTTTAAAATTAAAACTTTCGTTTGTGCTGGCGCAATAGTCATACCCGGTACGTTCATACTAGAACCATTTTGCCCTGTCATAGATGTTAAGCGAGCAGCGGGTTTGCCACCAAAAAATGTCGCCGTACTGCCCATTAAAAACTTGGTTGGGCCCATGATTTTACCTGAGATTAGGCCACCAGCTACACCAGGCTGATCACCATTGCTCATAGGAATTTCGGTTCCCACTGTGTGTCCTGGGCCACCTGATATTAAAACCTTTTTTGCGGTAGACCCTGGTTTAGCAGTCGCCCCCATAGAAATATTAGGATAGGGGATCGGCACAATTGCAGGGCCAACAGGTGTCTTGCATACATCGGGCATGCCCATATTGGTGCCGCCCATCTGGCAGTTTGCAAACATATTACTAATTCCTATAAACGTAATGGGTTATTGAAGAAACCTTCAATTAACCCATGTGAATGCGGTCGCCATTAATTTTCACATCGCTTTTAGCGGTAATATCTACCTGTTTAGAGCGCTGAATGAATGCGTTTTTAATATTTTGAATGATATCTTGTGCGGTTACTTGCTCAAGTCTTTCTATCATCTTAAAACTGTCTTTAACTCGCTGAATTAATCGTGTCACATTAGACTCGACAGTCTCACTTTGAAACTGAGTATGTTTTGACATAACGTTCAATTTTTCAGATGTTTGATCATAAGACTGACTGTTAATTTTATAATCAATGCTTGATAGCTCGATTGAATTCGATTGAAGCTTAACCGTTTTCTGGCTATTTATATGCAGTTCTGAATCCGTCTCTATTAAGGCAGGCTTATCGCTATTACGCTCTAGAATGTTAGTAATAAAGTAGCCTTTTTGGTTTGAACGCATTACTGCAACGTAATCGTTGTCTTCTGGCATGAAAGCACAAGAAAAAGCTTTAGCTGCAAGTAGGGTCGAACCCGATTCCAATTTAATCAGGTAACCTTGTTTAGACTTAGAAACAACAATACCAAATTCTTGTGCGCTTTGAGGATTTAGCAATTCTCTTGCCGAATCAATAGAATGAATGTTCATACGTGTTCCTTTATGCCTCTGTAGCCACAGGTGTGGGCTTCCAGTTTTGCGCTTTCTCAAGTTTTTCATCAGTGCCAAGAGCTAGGCTTTTACTACTGCCTGACCAAATCGATCCCGAATCAACTAATCCGTGTAAGTTTGCTCTAAACAATGCGCTGTTAGAAAAATCAGTATGCTGACAAATTGCCATAGATAAATCACTATAAGACAACTCACAGCCATTAAATTTAGTACCTAGGCATTGCGTGCCACCCATTTGGGCCTGTAGTAAGTGGCTCCCCGAAAAGTCACAGCCGTTCAAGTTACAGGCTTGTAAGCTGGCTTGTTCCATAAAACAGTTTTTTAAACTGGATTGGGTCAGCGTGCTATCAGTAAATAGCCCCAAAGGGATGTGAGCTTGATCAAATGTGCAGTTATTAAGTTCAGCTTCAACAAATGCAGTTTGTGTCAGGTCGCTTTTAGAAAAGTTACAGCCATTAAGCACTGCGCTTCTGAACTGAGTCATGGATAAGTGCATACCCGAAAAATCATGATTTTCAATGGTCGGCTTTTCAAATATAGATTGTTGCAATCGGCTATCACGAAAGTTAATACCCAATAAATCACATTCTATAAAGTTGGTTCTTTCAAGGTTGCACATTGAAACGTTGGCGGCTGCCAAATTACATTGCATGAAACTAGCAAAGGTCAAATCGCATCCCTGAAAGTTAGACTGAACACCATCACACTCTACAAAATTAGTCTCTTGTAATTGGCTATTTTGGAAGTTCGATTTTTTAAGCGAGGATTGAATAACATTGATGTCAGTAAAGTGAATTTCACTTAAGTTTGACTCTTCAATTATGCACTCTATCAGGTTGCAATCAATCCATTTAGATGACGCTAAGTTAGCCTGGCTGATGTTACAATTGATGAAATTAACCTGTTCAACCTGGCTGTGGGATAGGTTACACCCAGTAAAGTCACACTCACTAAAATTAGCACCACCAATATTGGTATTGGATAGGTCTAAACGGGTTAAGTCTTCACCTTCAATGGTGATGCCTTGCTGAATCTTATTGATCAGCTCGTGTTTACTTATTGCCATTTTGACGGTCTCCAGTTTTCTAGCTTGGTGCCGTCTAGATTAGAGCGCGAAAAATCCGTTTTACTCACAATGCTGCCTAAAAATTCACAACCGAACAAATTAGATTTAGATATATTAGATTTAGATAAGTCAGCCTGCATAAAATTGCTAAACATAAAGTTTACATTACTTAATTGTGAGTGTTGTAAATTTGTACTGACGAATATGGCCTCTTTAATGGTGCAGCCATTAAAGTCAGTATGCTCAAGGTTTGATTCACTAAAATCTGCATTGTTAAGAGTACAATTTATGAAATTTGTATGACTAATATCGACTTTTCTAGCCGTACTCTCTGCAAGAATACATCGTTTAAATGTTGATTCTGCTAGGTTTGATTTTTCTAAGAACCGAGCGTTGGTAAAATCTGATTTTTCAAAGTTAACGGATAATAAATTGCATGAGATAAAGTTACACCCCTGAAACTGGCTTTGTTTACCTTTTATATGAGATAAATTGCATTCATTAAATGTAGCCTCAATACATTGCGTTTCGGTGAAGTCAGCACCGTGAAAATCTGTTTCAAGAAACGTTGCATTGCCAAATTTAACGCCTTTAAGGTTAGCCTGTTTAAAAACAACCTCTAGCGTGTTGATCGTGCCAGACAGGTCCAGCATCTCTAAGTTAGCGTTTGAGAAATCCGCTTTAGCAAATTCACAACCAAGGCTATTCGCCATCTTTAATGTGGCTTGCTTGAAATTGCTTGCGCCAATATTTGCCGACTCTAGATTAGCCTGGGTTAAGTTTGCATGAGAAAAATCACAGCGAACTGCAATGGCCTTATGAAAATTAGCGAGCTCTAAGTTACTATAATGAAAGTTACATTGTTCAAGGTAACAGTTAGAGAAATCAACGCCACGAAGATCTAATCCAGAAAAATCGATGCCGGATAAATCCATATAAGCCAGTGATTGCCCCTCTTCAATCGCTTGCAAAGCTTTAGCACGTATTGATACTAGTTCTTTGGCTCTAGGGGGTGTACCAATGTCGATCATATGCGCAGATATACGGTAACCTTCAATCTGCATCTCATGAGCCATTTCCAATTTTTCTTTGATACCGGCAATATCTGTTTTTTGTTCAGCAGGAAGCTGTGCGTTAGCCTGCTCAAGTTGCTTTAACGTTGCCTTGTAGTCACTGGGTCTAGGCAATTCTGGTGGGGCTTGAAATCGATCTAAAGCCCCTTGAAGACTTTCTGCCATATCTGAGTTATTAGATTCAAGCGCGTCTGATATTTGCTTCTCTAAGTTATGCTGTGCTTGCGCCTTTTGAAACTCGGCGTATTCTTCGCTTAGCTTAGATAATTCATCAAATGCCCTGAAATCAATCTTGTGTAAATCCAGAGTTTTACCATCTTCTGCCATAGGGGCAAGCTTATTGGTAATGGCTTCAAACTTTAACTGCCATTCATCTTTTACAGGGTTTTTAAGATTATAAAGCTGTTGTTCAAGTGAGCTAGTATCTTGCCCTTTTTCTTTTGCATCTAAAATCAACGCTTTTAGTTGGTTGGATGTTTCGTCAATTTTTTCAGAAACAGATTCATTCATCCTGCTTTCAATGTGCTCTGCCAGAAGTTGTCTTGGTTCAACCTCTTGCTGTGTTAAGCGCGCCATACCACAAGGAATATCATCAGGTATAAGGTCTTTTGTAGTCAGCGCATATTGCATGTTTAATTCAGGATGTAGCCTACCAACCAAAGATTGAAAATAATGGTCTTTACTTCGTACCGAAGTACTTTTAGATTCGTAACTTGACATAATATACTGATAATCAGACGCATCATTTTGATCAACTTTAATCGTCCCCCTGTAAATTAGGGTGCCAAACAACTGATTGGGATAAAACACAACGGTATCCACCTCAAGATTTACTTCAGTGAGGTCTTGAGGCGTCAAATTGGAGAGCGCTTCAAACGGCTTAACTAGAAATGTGCGGGCTTTGAAGTCAGGAATAATACCCTTTAATACGGCATGTGCTTCATGCATATTTTCAATTTCAAATTCGTCGCCACCCATTATTTTTTGATTAAGCTGCTGATCTTTAGGGGCTGCATTAAATCCCTTAAAATTAAAGTCTTTTGGGTAACCAGGAAAATCATGGGCTAACCATGCTTCATCATAAGTGCCTAAATACTGGCTGCGGCTAGGGTGGTCAATCATAACCGCTGAAAACCCTGCAGGAGTAGGGCGTTGATTTAAACCTGTCAGAATCTGACTTGAATATTCAACGTTCGGCATTTCGATTAACTCATCACCTAAATCTGTTTTTACTTTATCTATGCCTTTACCATTGGGGTTTTGATCAAAGTCTTTTCCGCCAAATGCATTCTTCCAAATAATAGGCATTTCTGTAAACGGTACGGGTTTAGATGTACCGGTTATTCCGCCTAACCAGTAACGGTCGCCAGTAACATGCACCGACTTTATGGCTTCATTGAGTTTTGTTTTAATATTAAGCGCAGGAACAGGCTGTCCATTTAAGCTTTTTGCGTTACCAATGGTAAAAAACTCTGGCGATATCTTTGGTAAACCTTCATCAATAAAAAACTCTTCAAGTTCAGACATGGCTTCATAAGCTTCAGAAAACAATAAAGGATCACCTCCTAGCAATGGGAAATGCAACTTAGCCGTGATAACTAAGTGATGTTCCTTTTTGAAGGTGAAGGTTCGAAAACCTGACTCAAGATCTAAAGGCTGAATGATTTGCATGATTAAATTACTTCCATAGCCTTAACTTAACAAACCAATAGTGATTGGACGTAGGGTTTTTAACGTGTGCATACTTGAACCAACTGGAGCACCTAAATTACTGGTAATACCCAGTTGATTCCAAGAGTCACCTAAGCAAATTTGTGATTCAGATACGCTAACATTAAGTTGCAAGTCCAGTTGCAAAGGTTTTTTAAGGTACTCGGTTAATAACTTCTTTAGTGTGTCAATTATTTTGGTGTCAGATTTCAGCGCTTTATATTCATCTTCTGAAATACAGGTTGCCACGGCAGTGACTCGAAGAGATTGATCTAAAATTTTCGATCCAAGGTGAGCCGTGCCAATCTGGTTATTCTGAGAGCCTAAACGACACCTTAAGTTTTCGCTAATTTTAACTTGTTGTGTTTTAAACTCTTGTATTTCAATGTTTTCTATATCTAAGAAATCAGAAATTATGATCCTAAGTCCTTCTTTTGATCGTTCTTTATTCGCAAATAAAGAAAAATATCGAAGCTTAAGGTCCTTTAACCCGTTATTCTCAATGTTGGGGTCACCCAATAGACTGAATAAAAGATTCCAATAGCTATCATTGGAGCGCTCAACTGTATTCAGATTTAACTTATACAGCCGCCATGCTTGATAAAGCTTAGGGAAAAGCTGTTTATGGATGATATCCAAAAACTCTCTAGGTGCTTCGTGTTCATCCCACTCATTATCAAGTAGCTCTTCGTTGTAAAAATCAGGAAGAGGAGAGGCAACACCATATAACCCTGGTAGTTGCGAAATGATTTCGTAACCACGGTTTTTATCAAGCGGAACAATTCGACTGATATCTTGTTCGGTATAACCAAGAGATAATTCAGGCCTTACTTCTATTTTACGGGCTGGTCTTCTAGCCGAAACAGGATAGGTCTGATTAACCGATTCTAGTAAACGATAAGCCTGAAAGAAATTGTATTCAGAACCATTCTCTAGAATATCTTGTTCTAATTGTTTTAGTGACTCACTAGGTTTGGCTGCCATGCTAGCTGCTCTCCTGTGTTTTCATTGGTAATCACTAGTTCAACATAGCTGTTAATATCTGAAAATTGCGAGAATACTTTATAAAGCAGCTCACCAAATAGATAAACATCACCGTTACTGGCAAAGCCTGACCCATCTACTTCAATATTGATTCTTTGCCCACGTACAAGGTAACCACGTAATAGCCTTTCTGTGTTATCAAGACTTAAGCTTTTAATTGATTCAATTCGCTTGTTATTGGCGGCTTGCTCTTTAGCATCAGCTTGATTAGTAGGGTTATATAGATTTAATAACACCTTTAAGTTAGCAAGGTTGGTAATGGGCAGGTAGTTAACGGTTAAATGCGCTAATAGATTCCATAAAACTCGGCCATCTGTCTGTGGAGGTATATATTCACTTACTGCCGAAAGGTTACTAAAGCTCACTAGATCAGGAACATCAGGTGTATTTATATTTACATCACCAGGCTTTAGGTGCTGCGTTAACGGACCGTTAGAGCAGCGAATATTAGCAGTAAGCACTTCTCTCATTGGCAGGTCTTTACCTTGAGGGAAGTTAACTCGTAATACACTCTGAGATTCATTCTGATCCGAAGATCTTTGAATCAATTCGTATACAGGCTGCTGACTTTGCTGTTTAGCATTAAGAGAGAAATCCAAGTACTTAGTTTTTTCAGATGAACGACGGTTTTGCCCTGGCACATCTAATATTGAATAAATAGTAAACTGACTATTAACATTGCGAATTGGCTTCAATGCTAAGTCACTTTGCTTGTGATCAAGTGGTATAGGTTCAGCAGTGGTATCAAATAAGTTAATAGCCGGTGCACAAAACAGCTTGAAGCTATTAATGTTTACATTTGTGCTTTCCGTATTTTGATTAAGCTTAAAGCGTAATTTAAATGCTTTTGGAAGTGGCTTGCTAGAATCAAATCCAGAAAGATTAACAAACAGAAATTTATACTTATTAATAAAGTATTCTTGAATTCTACGGTATCCATTTAAATTGGTTTTAGAGTTTTCTAATAAATTAAACTCTTCGCCCCAACCCATAGGCTCTAACTTGGCATCAATAAGAGGGGTTTCTTTACTGCCTTGAACAATGGATACCGATACCAATTTATTAGTCATTAAATAATATAGTTGGCTGGCATTAATGTAATCGCCAGATATATGTATTGGTAGCTCGGATAAAAACACTTCAGTATTCGAGATACTTGTATTATTAATAATAATATCTAATTCAGATTGATTACCAACCTGATTAAGTTCAACCGCATTGATCGTAAGAGGGTGAACCACCACATCATTACAGGTTTGAAAGCGACAGCTTGTACCCTGAACTTTTTGAGAGTCCAATTTAGACGTTTTTTTAATCGTCACAGCGTTATTTAAGATGTTTCTTGGCTTAAACTCAATAACCGTGGTGGCTGGTATTTCTTTTAAATAGTCTGGAGCCACCAAACGTAAAATAGATTGGGCAAACTCTGGAAAATCAGTATCAAGACGTTCTTGAATACCTGCACTTAAATAAGCGGTGCCCTGTAATATTCTTTCTACATCCGGGTCATTACTGCTGCCTGCCAAATGTGGTGCCAAAGCAGGGTATTTTTTTGCAAACTCTCTGGCATTTTCTTTTAGTGCTTGGAGTTCTAGTTGGTAGCTTTCTGTTTTCATAGTAATTACATCGCCGATTCTATGGTCACAAGACCATTGGCATTAATTTTTATATAGGCTGCGATACTTGATGACGTGTTGTTATCGGCAGTATTGGCACTTAAACGCCAGGTAAAGTGCGTAAAATCTTGATTTTCTTCATCTAAAATAACAGATACATTTTTCAATCGGGTTTCAAATTCGCTAATCTGAGCAGATATTTCAGCCCCTAACCCTTCTAAATCAGGTGCACTATGAGAATGAAAGTGACCTTGAAGATTCTTCAGCCCCATCTCTTCATTGATAAGCACATTACCCTGTTGGCAATTAAGCACGTTTTGAATATCAAGCAAAATTGTGTCAGTTAAGCTAGAAACTTGTTGGGTCACTAGCTTACCTTGCTGCCAAGTGGCGATACGTTTTAGTAATCGCTGTTGATTCATTACGGCTGAGTTCCAAAGTTGTCTTCGTACTCTATGCCGTCTATTTCATGGCTCCATGTAATGCTGTCATATATAAATGATACTTTTTCCATATGACCAATACTTGAATTCCCAACGTCAGGCGCATTATCAACAATAAAATCAATGGCGGTTATCTGGGCATTATTTAACGTTTGACGGTAATACAGTTCTTCCATGCCAGCACCGTCCATACGGTACCAATCAATAACCACTTTTGTTAACAATTCGCCATCACTTAGGGCTTGATAAAGCATTGGGCTTGTACGGTCTAAAGATTTTAAAACAGTAATCGGCAGGTGAACACGACGGCCGTTAGGTAGGCCGCGGCTGTCAGTGGGCAGTTTAACGCTGTGTGTCGCCGCTAAAACAACAATAGAAGATTCACGACCTTCAAGATCGCATTCGCCTTCAATAGTGCCTTGGTTCTCAGCACTGATATTCATATAACCTGGTAATGCCATGTGAAACTCCTTTTATTATGCTTTTTCTAAACGGCCACGTTCAGTCAACGTAAATGACTGGCCCATGTATTTAAAATGAGGGGTAATAGAAATGGTTGATAAAAACCATCCTGATTTCCCCTCCATGTCCCTAACCGAAATATTAGCATTCCGTAATGGTCTTCTTGCTCTTACTGATGGTGCTGGATTATCCATGTCCGATACAAACTGCTTTAACCAGCGGTTTAACGACTGGTCAATTTGCGAACGGGTTAACCAAGAACCAATATTTTCTCGTTGCATCACTTTAATGTACTGCGAAAAGCGGCAACTAATTAACATATAAGGCAATTGTGTTTCAATTTGTTGGTTTAAACTGTTTTGACGACCTTCGGCGGTATTTAGTTGCTGCTCTACAGACTTACATGAAGGTACCGCCATAAAAACAGCCTTCTTCGTAGACTTTTTGATGGTCAGTGGTGTAAATCCATTCTTAATTAATTCATTAGTACTGCGTTCAGATATCATCACTTCAGTAGGTAGCTGTGATCGCATAGTCGCGCTGCCAGATTCAATTTTTAGATCGTCTAACTGACCGTAATCTTCGCCACTAACATTGATAAACCAGCGGAAATTAGCATAGCTATTCGCAAATCGAGTCACTAGTGCATAGGCCGCATTACCCCACAAACCCTTAGTATTTATGGTGGTCTTTTCTTCGTAATTAAAACCTTGGCCAGTGGTATTAGAATGGCTAGGGCGTAATAAAAACTTTGGTAAGGTTAAGCAAACGTAACGGCTATCAGAGTGTTCACGAAAGCTGTTCCATTTAGCATAAAAAGGCTGGTCAAAATGAGAACTGATATCTCGGATTCTAGAGAAATCCGAGAACTGATCAACACCAAACATTTTATCTGATGCAGCCGTAATCAATGGGCAATGACTAATGGCGGCTACTTTAGCTAAATTTTGAAGCAGCGCCATATCTTTATTTTGGTGAGAAAATTCAAAGTCACCAAGTAGCAGGCTGTAAGGGCGACCACCAAACTGGCCAAATTCAGCACTGTATATAAATTGAAACAAAGAAGATTGAGGAACATCTGGGGCATCTTCAAAATCTTCTAATAAAGCTTGTTTAGTTGTATTAAGAACAACAAGCTCTATGTTTTCTTTGTAATTGATATGCCCATCAAGGTAGCTAAGTGAACGCCAGCTAGACTCAAGTGAACGGAACCGATCATTTTGAATAACCAAATCTAATTGCTCATTCATTCTTTGATGTAATTCATGCTGAATAACCAAACGATCATTAAAATCTAAGGTAGTGTCAGTGCTAAAGCCAAACTCTTCTAGTAAATCAGTTAATCGTGCATATTTAACATTGTCATCACCAAGTAAGCGATGCAATTGCAACGCATTATTTAATTCAGGAATGCCAGACAAAACACTTTCAGGCTCAAAATCTTCTAATGACGTTAAGTCATAACTAACATTTATAGATTCAGAAGCATTTGGATTTAATTTGTTTTCTAACGCTAACTTCAAAACAATGTTTTGTGAGGCTAGCAAATGACCAACCCCGTTCTCAACCTTGATTAAAGCGTTTTCTGCAACATCTTGATTGCGCTCATCTGACGTTAAATCAGACAACACAAGTATGCGAAAAGGCAGTTCCACTTCATTACTTTTATAGTCTTGAAATGTCAGGTTAACTCTTTCTGTAACAGCTTGATGATTCATAACCTTCCTACCAGCAATGTGCAGCCATCTCAGGCAGCTGTAAAGGAACACTATCAAGCATCTGAATAACAGGTTTTTGACCTCGAATTTCAAAGTTAACATCAATAAAATCAACCTTCGAATTATTCAACTGTGCTTGTTGATTAGGAAAGTCAGAAGCCGAAAATATATGCCTACCATCTTGAAATTCTTTCAAGAATTTACTAAAGCCTTTAACACCAACGTAGTTTTTCATTAGAGTTAATTGACCAATTTCGATTCTAAGGGTGGTATCACCACACGTTTCCAAAGCCCACTTAAAGTTATGTTGGGTAGGGTAGTTATAGTTAGCAAGGGTTTGTGTGCCATCGCTGCAGTAAAGATCAACAAAAGTGGCATAAGGTTGAATCTGAGCACCAGGGTTTGCACCAGTCGGTAAAGCATTAACAGCAACATCAAATGAGTTACCAACAATAAACTTGCCATTCTCAGCTTGGTTTAACACCTCTAATAACTCTTCTGTTAGGCCAATACTACGCTTAGACACATTTGATCGAACAATGCCTCGCTTGTATTTTTTCTCAACAAACGGTGCTAAATCGTTTTGAAGGTAATTCCATAATACGCCGCCTTCACCAACCACAATATTACCAATTTGGTTTCCGCTCACACCATCAAGTGCTGCTAGTACATCATTCTGCCAGCGATCTTGAAGTTCACAGCTACTTTCACTTTGCATATAGTCATAGGTAGCATGCATAGGCCCAGTAAATAAATGCCAGAATACCTTACTGGTAGAAACAGGCTTGCCGATCAAGGCTTGCAACTGCTTAATTGCGATCCAGGCACTGGCCACAGAACCATCACCGCTTTCAGGGGAATCAGGTGTTTCAAACAAAGTAGTTAAAGAGCTAAGAGACTGTGAACGAGAATCCGCTTTAAATGCTATTTCGGCTAGGGCTTGCTTATAAGCATCTACTGCAACCACTGCATCTTCTAGAGCCGTATCAATATCATCGCCACCTTTTTTACCTTTAGTGGCCTTTTTGTGAACTTTCATGGCTTTCTTAGCCAGCTTGCCAACTTTACCCAGTTTACCCAGAGCTTTTTTGATCAGCTTACTGTTGCCTTTTCCTTTGCGGCCATCAGAGATCGAATAAGACTGAACGTCTTTGAAAAAACCAAGTTGTTTTTTTGAATTAAAGCTTGCGCTTTCAAATGGAGATAACTGATTATTCATATCACCTAGTAGGGCAAAGTATGGGTTGTCAGCCGTGGCCATGCGTTCTAAAAGTTGTTGCCATTCTTTACGGTCACGTTGCTGAAGCTTGCCTTCATCAAAACGCTGTGCAAATAACATCCATGATTCGATGTATTGACGCTGATAGTACTTATTAAAATCTTCTTGAATTTCATTAAGTTGCTTATCTTCGCTATTGGCTCGTTTAAACTCAGTTAAAAACTCTTGAATAAACTCATAACCCTCTAGGGTATAAGCGGCATCAATGGTTGGTGGGTTAACCACCTTGTAGCTGCCACCCCAGTAGTCTTTTAGGTTGATGCCATCAAAATCTTGGGAATTAGCCCACTGAACAATCCAGTTGTAATCACCGTGGTTCTGTTTAACTAAATAAAGCAGGGCAGATTGAAGAGTTTTCTTTTCTTCAGCCAGATCCACATATGAATGACTCCAGTTAACATAAGATAAATAAATATCGTTATACAAGTCTGATTGCTCAGCATCTACATCTGAATTTTGTACCGTTAAGTAATCAACACCGATAGGCATGGCTTCAATGTCAGCTTCAGGCCTTAGCTGTTGCTGAATGATATTAATTCGACGAACCAAGCCACCTGCTAGGGCACTGGTTTGGCCTACTTCTAAACCGTCAATGGTGCGCTTAAGTGAATTATCGTATTGCTTAACAATATTATGCTTAACGTATTCTAAGTACTGGGCCTTTAGTTCTTTAAGCTGGTTACCGCCGCCAGTTAAAACACCCCATGGCAAGACTTCTTGGCTTTTATATTCAGCCATAGAATCGATAAGATTTTTTAGGCGGTAAGCTGTATCCAGAACATCATTAGAAGATTGCTCTTTATTGATCTCAATAGCCGAATCCGCATAGTTAGTATAAA
Source organism: Bermanella sp. (assembly GCA_034112345.1). Lineage (GTDB taxonomy): Bacteria > Pseudomonadota > Gammaproteobacteria > Pseudomonadales > Oceanobacteraceae > Bermanella. Next base: position 14,263 of record JAWUVN010000079.1, read on the forward strand.
TATCATTAAGAATGGCATTGTCACTTTCATATAAAGCCGACAAACCCACAATGGCACTGAATGTAACCGCACCACTAATACCTAATGCATATTTACGAGCCGCACTTCTAATACGAAGGGCGCTTGGTAAACTAACCAAAGAACCACGATCGGCAGGAAGAATTTTTGTGAAAAAGTCATGTAGGAATAAACCATTTCTTACATTTTCACCATTCTTTTCCTGAAGGCTCGAACTAAAGTAAAGCCCTCTGAATCTAGGTGCTTCTTGATATGCATTGCCTTTTAATGCGGTCTTAATAAAGGTATGAAGACCTCCGCGAACATTTTCCATTGAACGAGGCAGTGTTAATAAGGCTTCATCTGGTGTTTCTGTCTGCTCCATCATAAGTAGGCGGACTTCTTTAAGTCTGTCTAGAATATTATCTAAAGCCGTATCAACAACCGAATCCACATCGCTGGTGGTGGCTTCGTTCAAATAACCCATAGCCTGACTTTTAAGCTCTTCAGGAAGATATTCAGCCCATTTTTTAAAGCCAGGAATTAAATCAGCTTTGGTTACCATTAAGTAAACGGGTACTTTAACTTCTAATTTGTCCATTAAATGGTTAATGCTGTTTCTTACTTGGCGGCCTTCTTCAAGAATTTCTTCTTCAGAGCACTCTAATAAACGATTTGCAGCGACAGCCAAAACTAAACCATTTAATGGTTCTTTCTGGCGGTGACGTGCAATCATGCCCAACAAACTATTCCATTCTTTACGGTCACGTTCTAAATTGTCAGGTACCGCATAACGACCAGCCGTATCGATTACAATGCCTTCTTCGTATAACCACCATTCAAGGTTTAAAGTCGATCCATCTTCATGCTTTGAAATATCAATAGAAGGTAATAACAACTTTGCATTACGTAAGCTGGTGCTTTTACCCGAAGTAGGGCGACCAAAAATCATATACCAAGGTAATGCATAAAGAGCATCTCCTTGATACTTAAGTTGAGAGCGCTTAAGTGCCTTAATTGTTGTGTTCCAACGTAGCTTAAGCGAGCGATTCAATTCAGATGTGGTCATTCCTAAATCGTTGTCAACTTCGTCAGCGTTACCAGAACCCAGCAAGCCCTGAACTTGAGCCTTGGCTCTTAAGCGAACCATGATTTTACGTAAAACAATAAAGCCAAGCCAAATGCCAAAGATAAGCAAAAGAACGAACAAGCCATTCTCTAGCGGCTGTTCAAAGATGTAATTCACACTAAGCACAACGGCGCTTATAAGCATGATTACAAAAATCCACATAAGTGTTTTCAGAAAGGTTTTCATACTACTTCACCAGATCCATGATGTTGGTTAATCCACTTCCGATTTGGATAGAATAGAATATGAGTGTTGCAGCAACCGCAACAAATGGTGTAACCGCAAAAACAGGAATCAAATTGATACGTGACTGACGGTTAGTATTGATTTGATCCCGCTCGTGATACGCATCAGAAAATAAAGTCGACTTTTCAAATACATTATTAGAATCATTTGGAAGCAGAAGGTCTAAGTTGAATACACGAGTTTCTTCAATTTTTGGGCGATCTTGAGGAGAGAAATAGCGGCCTTTATACCCAAGGCTTAAGCATAATAGATACACTTCACGCACACTTCGGTCATCCCCTTGGCGGTTCAGCTTGTTAAGGCGTTCGTAAAATTCATACCCAGAGTTTGTGGTATTAAAAAACTGGCGCTGTAAAGACTCTCTTTGCCACTCAACTTTTTCATTCCAAGTTGAAGTCAAAACAGCTTCATCTATGAATGCAACAATTGGAAATAATGCCTCAGCACAAGAAGCCTGAGGAAAGCCTGCTTTAACGGCTTTAGTTTGCGCATCAATCAGCATCAAACTCAGTTCGTCTTTAAATGGCTTCCATGCGCCATCAAGCTGCTTTAAGTTATCTTTAACCGCATTTATTTTTAATATTGGATCGATAAAAAAATCAATTAGTCTCATGGTCTTCCTATCGCTTCAAAATAACTAATTCAATCTGAAGCTCTGCTGGTGCTTCATCCCAATGCAAGACAAGGCTTTGTTGACGCTGTACCGCTTGCCATTCGTCATCATGTACATCTATGCGTACATAATGAGCGTGTTCCTTTTTAGGTAACCCACTTGGTGCTGTTGGAGTATGGATTAAACCAATACCTGGTAATGAACGCTCAACTAGAACGTTGATTGTATTTTTAGATGCTAATTTAGCCGTTGTAAAGAATGACTGGCTGTAATCATCCCATTCATCTTTGCTGTTAATAATTAAGTAAAAATCAGCTTTTTCTTCAAAGAAATCTTTCGGAATATCTGTGGTAAATGATTGCTCTTCACGCTGCATCTCAACCATAAATTGAGGGCCAACAGAAATCTCATTTAACAACTGATTTATTAGTTGTCTTGCACTGCTAAAACATTGGGCAATATTGTCGTGATTGTATTCAGGTAATAGTTTTTCACCGTTAGACGTTTCACCCAAAAGGTTGATGTCGTTGGTAAATGTACTTATCTCACCAGCAAGTTCACGTAAACCACCGTAAATATTCCAAGGATGCAGCTGAGATGTGTTTACTTCATGTGCTAGGCGAGGAACAAAGCGAGAAAGCGCTTGTAGACTCATCTTGTAGCGAAATGCATTGGCGTCAATGGCATTGTTGCCCAGCACGGCTTGGCCATTTTTCAGCTGTATTGCACGACCTACTAATTCATCTTTTAGGTCTTTAAGTTGATTATTAAGCTGATTAGACCCTTGAATGTTTAAGCAAGGTGGAATGTAGCTATTAACCAATACTAGGTTTTCACCGTCTAATGCTATTTGTGCACAAGGAATCAGTGAGTATTCTGTAAAGTTATCTTTTTCAGTTTCAAGTACAAGTTCTAGCTTTAACGTTAACTCTTGTGTTAAAGCCTGGTCACCATGCACATAATTATCATCTACTTTACTTGGATCATTCATAGTAAAGAAACGAGTTTTAACCGATCCGGCTTCATTTAAATCAGAAATCTTTGTAACGTTATCACTAAAAGAAGACTGCTTTCTTAACGCTAGGTAAACAGTAAGAGGGTTTTCTGGGTCAACCTCTACACCATCAAGCGAGCGCTGGTTAACAAATGCATTGTCATTTAACTTGGCGTAAGTGCCATCGTTAAAAAGCAATTCTGCTTGATGAATTTCAATGCGTTTAGCGGTTACTGCAGGTGCTGATACATCAAGTGATGTAAAACCCCAAAGCCACGGAGAGATGTTTTTCTTAACAAAATCAACTTGAGATGTAACAAAGTCTTCACTTTGTTGAAAATGCTGCGGTTGTAAAAACATTCCGTGATGCCAAAATATAGGCTGAGATTTACTCACGATCTTCTTCCTTAAAATCAATAATTCTTAAAAATTGCTTGAGCTCAAAATATTTAGCTCTTCTTTTTCAAATAAGTTAAAGCGCTTGGTACTTTTTCTTCCCATCGCGACATCAATGTAAATTTCATCGGGTATGGCTTTAGCTTCGTCAGCAATTAAACCCATATTAGACAATGCTAAATCTACAAAACCACGCTTTGCTGGCTTAACTGGTATGTCAAAAACTTTTATATCAAGTTCAGTGTTTAATCCGTAATAACCAGAAATAATTGCAATATATTTGGCGCCTTGTGCTCTTGGTAATGTGGCAATTTTTTCTTCGCCGGGCTGTAATATTATTCGAGTAAATTGGGCAACGGTGTCATCAATTCTTCCTGAATTCAAAAGTTGTAGAGCCCCTTCTTTTGTTTCAGCTAATCCTAGAAACGTATTTGGATCATTAAGTTGAAATACGCCTAATGCAACAGAGTGAGGTCTGCCGCTAATAGCATTTAGATCAGATGGGCTTTGGGCATGTATATGAATGGCCCTATCTTCAAAAACCCAATCGTCAGGTGCAACTTCCAAACTGGTCTTAGTCGCACAACCGCTAATAGCGGTAATGCATAAATAAATAATTGTTAAAATAATGTGTTTCATAAAACATCCATTAAAAGCGGTAGCACAAGGCTACCGCTTTTATATTCACAATAACTAGCTTACGCAGCGCTAGAACCGAAACGGTAGGCACCTTCAGTACCAGCAGCTTCGTGAGTCCAAGTGATAGCACCAGGATTAACGTGAAGTACTTCCATATGAGCCAAATGAGACTGTGATGGATCACCAACGCTTGGCAATACAGTTTCAATATCAACTAATACAGCGTTTTCAAGTTCCATAACGTAGTAAAGTTCTTCTTCACCACTTGCAGAAATACGGTACCAGTTAATTTCTAGAGTAAGTTGCTCGCCAGACGTTAACGCGTTGTGTAAAAGCGGAGATGCTTTATCAATGAACTTAGTAATCTTCATTGGTTTCATAGCAGGCATGCTAGTAATTTGACCGCTTTGCTCATTTGTTGCACGAGGCACATTATGAGAAAAAGCTTGGATCATAATTTCATCTTCATGACCTTCTTGAGTAGCAGTACCCACTGAATCTTCAGATAAAGCTCCGGCGCTAATGTCACCTTGGTTTTGACCTTCGATAGTCATATAGGCTGGGATTGCCATAATACTTTCCTTTTTTTAGTTAAGGTTTAACAAGAATAAATAATAATGCTTTACAGCATTGCTACTTATTCTTTATCTAACTTGCCAGCAAGTGATAATGTGAAGCTTGAACCCATATATTTAAAATGAGGACGAACATTCATTTCCACTCGATAGAAGCCAGGGTTGCCTTCGTCATCGCTTACAATAATGCGAGCTTCGCGAAGTGGTTTACGGCTACGTACTTCTGGTGGCGGATTATCTTGATCTGCCACATATTGACGTACCCAGTTGTTTAACTCGCGATCCAGATCGTTTTTATTTTTCCAGCTACCGATATGTTCACGCTGAAGCACTTTAATATAATGAGCCAAACGATCAATCATGAATAAGTATGGTAATTCAGTACCAAGCTTAAAATTTGTTTCTGCAGCTTTATCTTCAGGTGTATTACCAAAGAATTTAGCTTTTTGACACGTGTTCGCAGAGAAAAATGTTGCGTTGTCCGTTCCTTTACGTGCAATTAAACCGATAAAACCTTGCTCGGCTAATTCAAATTCTTGACGATCAGATAGCATTACTTCAGTTGGGCTATAAATTTTAGTCTCGCCATTTTCTTTATATTTATAAACAGGAAGATCTAAAACTTCACCACCGCTTTGTGGGCCAATGATATTTGGGCACCAGCGATATTTTGCGAAGCTACGAGACATGTTGGCAGCAAATGCATAAGTTGCATTACCCCAGCAAAGTTTTTCAAACTTAGTACCAATACCTTCTTGGTAATCAAATTCTTTAACTGGATTATCTTCACCGTAAGGAGATCGAAGCATAAAACGTGGGACTGTAAGGGCTACGTTACGAGAGTCGTCAGTTTCACGAAATCCATTCCACTTAACGTACTGCGGGCCTTCGAAAATCGATTCAAGGTCTTTAAGTGCAGGCATGCCATTAAAATTATTTAAACCAAAAAACTTTGGGCCAGCAGCTGTGACAAATGGTGCATGCGACATAGCACTTACTGAAGCCATATCTTGCAGAAGCTTCATATCTTGGGCATTAGGGTCAATGCTGTATCCACCAATGATTGCGGCGTAAGGTTTACCACCAAACTGACCGTATTCAGCTGAATATACATGCTTGTATAAACCTGAACGGGTAACATCGGGAGCATCTTCAAAGTCTTCTATCAACTCACCCTTAGTCGTGCTAATTAATTCAATTGCAATATTTTGACTAAAATCAGTACGATCTATTAAGAACTTCAGACCGCGCCAGCTTGATTCAAGTTTTTTAAATGCATCAGCCTGAATAACCGCATCTAGTTGCGCACTGATTTTTTCATCAATGGCTGCAATCATGTCGTCAGCTAATTTCTTTTCTACTTTATCAAAAGATTTAGAAGGGCTTAGTAGGTCGCCAATAAATGCTTCAACACCTTTTCGAGCTGTTTCAAATCCGTCATCACCTGGTGATAAACGTGTTTCAGCCATTACTTGATCAAGTAGGCTAAGGGTCGCTTCAGGAGCGTCCAATACAGCTTCATCTGTTTCGTAAGACATATAAGATTCCTTATTCGGTTAGGCCAAGTTCTTCCATAACTTGTGCACGAGTATCATCGTTCTCAAGAATGGCTTGAATTGTTTTACGGAAAGCAGGCACGTTACCCAGTGGGCCACGCAGTGCTTGTAATGCGCGGCGTAACTCTAAAAGACTATTCAGTTCTGGAATTTGTTCAGCGACAGCAGCAGGATCAAAATCTTTAATGCTGTTAAATTTCAAATCAACGTTGATATCATCTTCTGAATTCGCTTCTAATTTGTTTGGAACAGAAAAAGACATAGAAAGATTCTGACTTTTTACAACGTCATTAAAGTTCACTTTGTTAACGTTGATTGGTTCGCGGTCTTCAATAATATCGTCGTTATCTTTACCAGTGAAATCATCTAAAACCAATAATTTCAACGGTAATTCAACGCTCTCTGTTGCACCACCTGTATCAGATTTATAGGCAATATTAATGCGCTCTTTAGGCGCTACGCTTCCATCAGACATAACCGTCTCCTAGTGTTAATCAGTTAATAAAGCCGGGTTGTACCAGCAAAGCTGGTCGTAAGCCGCGTCTATTTGTTTTTGTTTTTCTAAAGACTTTTCATCATTCAGTTTTTCATAGGCATTCACTAATAATGCTAATGATTTTGCCAAGAAATCACTCTCCCATTCAGCAGCACTTAGCGTACGGGTTTCTTCAACTAAGCGTTCAAGCATAGGAATACCAACTTTCTCTTGCCCATTGATGCAAGCAAGTTCAGCGCAGGCCATCTTAATTTTAAATTGATCACGCTTAGTATTGGCTGCGCATGCATTTAAAATCGAAAAACCTTCTGATAACTTTCCAGATAAAGCCAGCTTTTTAGCCTGCACAAATGTATCGTGAATTTCATCTTTAACTGTTGAATTATCAGCGCCACTACTGGCTTCATTACTTAACGAAGCTAACCAAGACTTTGTTTGATCATCGGCAAATGGCGTTCCATTTGCATATTGAAGATCCAATATTTTTGGTAGTCGCGTTGTGAATTTAGTTATTTCGAATTCAAGTGCTAATTTAGCCTTGCTGTACTCTGCACCCAGAGCATCAAGGCTCATTGCAATATAGCGGTTGCCTTCAAACCAATAAGGCATTTTTTCAGCACTTTTTTCACCTAGGTTAATCGCCTCAATAAACTCACCAGCTTCAAATAAATCTTTAACTTTCTTAAGTTTGTCAGCAGGCGGCGCTGGCAATTGAGATTTACTATCGGTAACGGGAGGCAGTTTATCTAAACCATCCCATAAGGCTGAACGACTAAGTCTGAAGCGCTTAGGGTCACTGGATTTCACTTGTCCGTAGTAATTTGCAAGTTTTCTTAAACCGTCTTGTATTTGCTTGTAAGCTTTTTTTGCTTCAGTGTCGCTGGCAACATCAACAACTTTATTATCAGTAAAGGCTGTTAATTTTGGTGCAGTGGCAGGTTTTGATGCCGCTGTTACTTCGGGAGCACTAGCAGTAGCAGTTTCGATTTCAGTATGACTATTGACAGGCTGTGCTGGTGCGCTTTGTTGCGGTACTATTTCAGGTACTTTAGTAGTGACAGGTGCAGTTGGTGCTTGTTCTGGAGTGGGTGGTGCTTGCTCAATAGAGGTAGATTTTATAGGTTCGACTGGCTTTTTAGCTTGTGTGGCCGCTATCTCTTTCAAGCGCTTTATAGGACGACTAATATCAGAAAAGTTAGGGGCTTTGTCTTCCATCTTTTCAGCTAAAAAATAATCAACATTCTTTAGTGTTTTAGCTATGTCAGATATTAAAGCCATTTCATCAGCTGAAGGCTCATTTGAGTTGATGAACCCCGAAATTCTTTCGATCAACCATTGTGTTGCATTTTGTCGGCCACGTAATCGCTTTTTAGGCGGATACATATCATCCCAAAATGTTTCGCTTAGCTTTTCTAATAATATAAGACCATTTAATAAACCTTTAAATCCATCCTCTTCAATGTAGGCGAATGCAAGGTAGCAAGCGACCGAGTAGTCCTTAGATATATTAGAAAGAATCTCTTCGCTGAGTTTTAGTACCTCAGTCCAATCAGTTACTTCGGAACTTAATGATTCAGACTTAGAAATTTCAGATTCTAAGCGTTCAAAAGGCGCTTCATATTTTGCGTTTATACCACAAGGATCTGTTTCAGATACAGGTAGGCACGCAAGGTTAATTATTTTCTGATCAACGTCCATGTTAGAAAATATCCTGAATATTATATTTTTAGTTAAAAATAAATTTATTGGCGCATTCCAACTTGATATGGAGTAACTGTCAAGTCGGTCGGTGAAGAGTGCGAACTAGGTTTCCAAATGGCGTGAATTAAATTTGGCAAATCATTTTTTATTTATATCTGTGGGGTGTGTCACATTTCAATGAAAAGCCTGGCTTAGAATAATTATAAAAAATGATTTTATTCATTATTAATATTAGGTAGTTAACTCTAAATTGAACTTAAAGTATTAGTTATGATCTTTAATTGACCAGTTTTTTGTCGTTTTTTAATTGGAAAATATATTTTTTTTAGCAAAAAAATAATTTAAAAATACGAATTATAGAAAATAAATAAATAATCAGTAGAATCCTGAAAAAATTTTAGAATCATGGATGAGCTAAATGTCAGAAGTCACTCGTATTATCTATACATTCCTTTTGCTATCAATCATGGTAGTGATTTCGGCTTGTTCAGATTCTGGTTCTAGTGATACCTCTTCGGAAGGTTCTCGTGATATCGATGTTGAAGAAACACCTTTTTCAATTATTGAAGGAGATGCGGGAGTTAGAACTAAGTTAGCGATCACTTTTACCTCAAGCGTCACGGGCACAATATATTATGAAACATTTAATGTTACAGCCGCCGGTAAAAGTGACTACACACCCTTGGAAGGTGAGCTTCAGGTTGAAGAAGGACATGATTACATAATCAATATCAGTGTGCTGGGTGATGATCAGGTAGAAGGGGATGAACTGATTGGCCTGAAGTTGAAACACGATGAAAATGAAATAGCCAGTTATTACGGATTGATTATAAATGATGACTTTCCGCCCGTTACAATTAATACAACCAGCGTACTTGAAGGTGATTCTGGTACTTCATTACTAAGATTTGTCTTTACGCTTAATGAGGAAGTAGTAGACCCTTACACCTTCTTGCTTACCACACCCATAGTCGATGTTTCAAAAAATGATCCCGATAATAATATCTTTTACGCAATTCCCGGTATTGATTTTCAAGCTGTTGAGCAAGACATAACCTTTTCAAGTGGTGAGTCTGAGATATCTATTGATGTGATTGTGTTTGCGGATAACGTGATTGAAATGGATGAGCTTGTAATGGTTCAGCTTGCTCAGTCACAGGCAACTAAAATCGCAGAAGGTATAATTAAAACAGATGACAGTATTGGGGTTGATGGATTTGACTTAACTGCAGAAGCCTCGAAATTTGTATTAGAAGGTGATGCCGAATCTTCTGAAGTCAGTTCGTGGAATGAAATTACCTATAATATATCCGGCACGAACCCCGATAATGTTCTGGATGATCAAGTCATACAGATCAGTCTAATAGGTGGGGATAGTGAAGATGGGTGGGCGACATTAGAAGAGGATTTTTGCGCTAATAATCCCACCTTAAACCAACTCCAGGGCTCGCCTTTACAGTGCGATCAGGTGAGTGAATATTTACTGACACCAGGAACAAGAGAGTTTGAAGTGTCTGTATTTATTAACCAAGACCTAGAAGTTGAAACAGGTGACGAAAAATTAAAGGTATATATACAGAATGATCAAGGTATTACATTTACTGAGTTCATCCACACCATTAAAGAAGATGATGTCCCTGGTGTTTTGGTTAGTTATAGTTACGGTGATATTGAAGGCCAGGAAACATTTAGTAATCTCATGGAATCAGGGCTTATTTTCCAAGAGCCCGAGGATAGTGATTTACCTATAACAATCGAACTAAATTTACAAAAAGCATTAAAAACTAAATTTTCTAGGGCTTACAGTATTATTGATGACGGCAGTACTAACATCGATGGGACCGACTATAGTGCCGATTTTAAGGCCGGTGTGATCGATATAGAGGCCGGTAAAATAGAAGGTAAGTCATTAATTATTACACTTAATCAAGACACACGTTATGAGGC
>JAWUVN010000080.1:0-13754 GCA_034112345.1 Bermanella sp.
TAAAAAACCAAATGCATATCTTGAAAAACTGACTATCGGACTAAAAGAAAAAGACAAATAATAAAAAACTGGTTTTATTTATTAGGTAGTAAGTAGTAAGTATAAAAGCGTAACCGAGCCAGTGTTGGCTCGGTTACATTAAGAATCGACCCAAACAATAGGGGTAGAATATTATGATGAGCGTAGTTTCGAAATTAGAAATCATAGGGATGTTTGCTCCCTGGGTTCGAATCATCAAGGTTGAAAACCGTCGTGAACAAGTGAATATACTTCTTAGAAGTATTGGTGTGCCACTGCTTGCATTTGGCATTTTTCTAGGTATGTGGGATGCAGCTGCAAAAAGTGTCGTAACATCATTAGGCCAGGTGCCAGGCCCTGTTCAAGTTATGGAACAAGCAAAAGGATTATGGCAAGAATATACCGATGAAAAAGTTAAAGAAGTGAAATTTTATGAAAGACAAGAAAAACGTAATGCCAAAAAATTAGAGAACAACCCTGACGCTAAAATAAAAGTGCGGGAATATCGTGGTCGTCCTACCTATATTGATCAAATTTGGACAAGTTTAATAACCATATTTACAGGGTTTTTTGTCGCCGTATTAATCGCCGTTCCGCTAGGCATTATGACGGGTTTAAGTCGGACTTTACATAGCGCAATGAATCCTATTATTCAGATTTTCAAACCCGTATCGCCACTTGCTTGGCTACCTATTGTGACCATGGTGGTATCAGCGGTTTACGTAAGTGATGATCCTATGTTTGAAAAATCATTTATAACGTCAGCGGTGACTGTGACTTTATGCTGCATGTGGCCAACACTGCTTAATACAGCGGTGGGTGTATCCAGTATTAGCCCAGACTTAATTAATGTGGCAAAAGTTTTACGCTTAAACCCATTAACTAAAATAACAAAAGTGGTGATTCCATCGTCTATCCCAATGATATTTACAGGCATGCGTTTATCATTAGGTGTGGGTTGGATGGTATTAATAGCAGCCGAAATGTTGGCGCAAAACCCTGGTCTAGGAAAATTTGTTTGGGATGAATTCCAAAACGGAAGCTCTAACTCATTAGGCCGAATCATGGTAGCGGTATTAACCATTGGTGTGATTGGATTTATATTAGACTGGATTATGCTGACGCTTCAACGAAGATTCTCTTGGGATAAATCTGCAGCTCGATAATTTAATCGTGACATAGATCGAGCATATTTTAGAATTGAGGAATAAACATGAGTGCAACACATTTAAATATTGACCACGTAACCATGCAGTTTGATACGGATTCAGGTCCCTTTACTGCACTAGACAACATAAGTTTAAAAATTGATAAGGGTGAGTTCGTATCCCTGATTGGGCATTCTGGTTGCGGTAAATCAACCGTACTAAATATTGTAGCGGGATTATATCAAGCCACAAAGGGCGGCATAATTTTAGACGGAACAGAAGTGAATGAACCAGGGCCTGAACGGGCTGTGGTATTTCAAAACCATTCGTTGTTACCTTGGTTAACTGCCTACGAGAATGTAGAGCTAGCCGTGAAGCAAGTGTTTAAAGGTAAAAAATCGAAAGCCGAAATGAAAGAATGGATCGAATACAATTTAGAACTGGTTCATATGACACATGCTTTACACAAAAAACCAGATGAAATATCGGGGGGCATGAAACAGCGCGTAGGCATAGCACGGGCATTGGCAATGGAGCCAACGGTGATGTTAATGGATGAACCCTTCGGTGCACTAGACGCACTAACGCGCTCACATTTACAAGATAGTTTAATGGAAATTCAGCGCGATCTTAAAAATACAGTGATCATGATTACCCATGATGTTGATGAAGCAGTTCTGCTGTCAGATAGAATCGTAATGATGACCAATGGACCCTCAGCCAAAATAGGTGAGATTTTAGATGTGAACTTAGAGCGCCCTAGGCATCGCCTAGAATTGGCAAATGATCCTGAATATAATCGCTATCGAGCAGAGGTGCTTAGGTTTTTACATGAGCGTCATGCTAAACCTGATGTGCCAACTAACAAGGTGGCATAGTCATTAGTATTTAAAACTTGGGTTTGAAAAAAATAAGCCTTCAATCAGTAATGAAGGCTTATTTTTTACAAAATGGTTTAATGTTTAATTAAACATATCAGGTTGTTCAGCTGTAATAACATCAAATAAAGGTTTAAATTGAAAGGCACCTGCTATTTCATTACCAACCGTATTGAACGTAGCAGAAGCAGCTTCGTCAGAAATCAGTTTAGGTGTGCCGGCTGCTTCAGCCATTAATTGTGCCTGACAAGTTCGCTCCATAGTTATGTACCACCAAGCGGCTGACTCTACCGATTCGCCAACGGTTAATAAACCATGGTTTTGAAGAATAGCGGCTTTTTTATTGCCTAATTTTTTAGCCAGCATTTCACCTTCACTCATATCCAGTACCACACCGTTAAACACATCAAACAATACATGGTCATTATAAAAAGCGCATGAGTCTTGTGTGATAGGGTCTAATAAGCGCCCAAGCGTGGCCCAGCTTTTACCATATACAGAATGTGAATGTGCCACAGATACAACTTCAGGCCTTGCGCTGTGTATTTGAGAGTGGATAGTAAAGGCCGCACCGTTTAATAATCCGCTACCTTCCACTACCTTGCCTTCATGGTTGACCAATAATAAAGATGAGATATTAATTTGCTTAAACGATACACCCATTGGATTTACCCAAAAGTGATCGGTTAACTCAGGATCTCGCACGGTAATGTGCCCAGCTACACCTTCATCAAAACCAAATTTACCAAATAATCGGTAGGCGGCAACAAGCTGTCGTTTTCGGTATAAGCGTTCTTCTTCAGCTGTGCGTGCTACCGCTTCAGGTAGGCCTTCAGCATTCATCACGATACTATTGATTTTATTATTCATGTTGTACCTCGCTACATTAAGCTCTAAGCATAAACATAGACGGTAAAGATAACATTGCACAAATAAGCCAGATCGGTGGCAATGAAAGCCTTAAGCATTCATATATAAGCAAGAGCGCACGTTATATATGAATGTTTGTAATAGTACTGAGGAACTGTTCGGCTAGCGTGAGACACCTAGGTGTTGTCTTCGGGAATGGCTTTAAGTGCCGCTAATAAAAAGTCCCAGAATTGTTTAACCGATTCAATGTGCACTTTCTCATCTGGCGAGTGGGCATTCCGAATGGTTGGACCAATAGATATCATATCCCAGTGCGGGTAAGGTTTATTAAATAATCCACATTCAAGCCCTGCGTGAATCACTTTAATTTTAGCGGGCTTAGAAAATTCAGTTTGGTATACCGTTAAAAGAGTTTGCAATATGTTAGAGGCCGGATCGGGTTTCCAGCCAGGATATTCACCTGATATATTCACACTGGCATTTACATCCTCAAAATTAATTTTAATGGTGTTTGCTAATTCATCCCGTGAATTGTCATTTAAACTGCGCACCAGAGTTAAAATATTTACAGTGTTACCATCAGATTTAACAATGGCTAAATTATTTGATGTATCAACCACGCCTTGAAATTCATCGCTCATCTTTGTGACGCCATGAACGCATGTAGAAACCGAATTCAATAATTTTTCTAATGAATCTTGTGTATATACCTGATCAGGACAAGGGAGGGTGTTTAACTGAATGTTAAAATTGGTATCAACAGCCCCGTACTCTAATGCAATCTCAGCCGTAAATTTCTCTATTGCGGCATGAAGTTCATTTTCTTTATTGGCATTAATCACAATGTTAGTGAATGACTCTCTGGCGATGGCGTTGCGCAGTGTGCCCCCATTAAATGAAAATACCTGTAGGTTCAATAGGCTCTGATACTGTAATAAAAACTGATTGATCAGCTTATTAGCATTGGCACGGCCTTGATCAATGTCTAACCCTGAGTGACCACCGCGTAACCCCTTAATCGAAATTTGATAAGCTTGTTGATTATTTTGTTCGTGATCTAGAGTGTTCAGCGCTTGCCATTCCATTGTGAGTTGAGCGCTAACATCAACACCGCCGGCACAACCCACATAAATTTCCCCTTCATCTTCGGTATCTAAATTTAATAAAATATCCCCAGACAATGAATCCGACTGCAAACCATAAGCCCCCGCCATACCAGATTCTTCATCAATGGTAATTAACAGTTCAAGAGGCCCGTGTTGAATATCATTACTGATGAATACGGCCAGCGCAGCTGCCACGCCTATGCCGTTATCAGCGCCCAATGTTGTGCCATCAGCTGTTACCCAGTCGCCTTCTATTAATGTTGTAATGGGATCAGTGATAAAATTATGCGCAGAGTCTTCATTTTTTTGCGGCACCATATCAATGTGTCCCTGCATCACCACCCCTTTTTTATGCTCCATACCAGCTGTAGCTGGTTTGCTAATAATAAGGTTACCAATAGCATCTCTAAAGTGTGTTAATTGGTGATGCTCACAAAGGGATTCAATGGCTTTTAATACACACTCTTCATGGCGTGAAGGTCTAGGGCATTGTGTAAATAGGTCAAACACCTGCCATAACGCTTTCGGTTCAAGCTGACAAAGTAAGGTGTTTTTTTGAGAAATAGATGGGGGAAAAAGGTTGGCCAAAATAAGCACTCATGTAAAGCGATACAATTGCTAATACATTAGCAATCGTATCAAAATTTTCAATCCTTATTCATAGGGCTAAAATCACGTATTCTATTCGTGAGGGTAAGCAATACGCTTAATGTTAAGCAGGTGTTTATAGCCTACGTTATCTGATGTAGACCCTGCACCCTGTGTACCGCAACCTAATGTCCAAGAAAGGTCTAGGCCGTTATTGGCGCCAATACAACCCAGTGTTCCGGGTGTGTTCACCAGGATACGGCTCACATCAACCACTTTAGAGTAATCGGTTACCGTAGAGCGATCATCACAATGAATAATAGCCGTATGGCCTGCACCTTCATCGTCAAGAATCGTTTTAGCCATGGTTAAGGCTTGCTCCGGGCTATCCATTTTAGAAACTGAAAGGATAGGGATGAGCTTTTCTTTTAACAACGGTGAGCTGGTAGCGCCATTAGGAACCGGTGCAAACACCAGTTTGATTGGATAGCTACGAGTAATCCCGACAAAATCGCAAACATCTTGTGCGCTTCGGCCCACCCAGTCACTATTTAACGCGCCCTTACTAAAAAGTGCCTCTAACAAGGCATCGACCTCAATGGCTGATAATGCGGCACCACCTTGTGTTTCAGCTAACGATAAAAAGTTGTCATACACCGCGCTATCAACCAGTAGGTTGTTCTCTGATCCACACACAATGCCGTTATCAAAACTTTTACTAAAAATTATATCCTTAACCGCTTTTTCTATATTACAGTTATCAGTTACCCAAACAGGTGCATTGCCTTTGCCTACGCCAATCGCAGGGGTGCCAGACTGATAAGCCGACTTAACCATAGATGGGCCGCCTGTAGCCAAAATAAAGTTAATGTCTTGGTGTGTCATAAAAGCATTGGTTAATGCACGGCTTGAAGGTAATTGTGTGGTTTGAACAAGGTTAATCGGAGCGCCCATGTTCTTCAAAACAGATTGAATAATTTTAACCGTTTGCTCGCCAATATTACGGGCACGACGGTTGCTGCTCATAATCACAGCGTTTCTAGATTTAAGCGCAATTAAAAATTTAAAGGTTAACGTTTCTACCGGATTGGTAACTGGAATTATGGCAAAAACCGTTCCCATAGAATTGGCAATACCTTTAACCGTTTCAGAGTCTTCAATAATAGATCCAACACCGGGTTTACCAATAAGATCTTCTGCCACAGCCAGTGTGCCCAGTTTAATCTTTTCTATTTTATGCTCAGTCACGCCCATTCTAGATTCGGCGACGGTTAGTTTTGCTAAGTTCTCAGCCTGACCGGCCACTTCTTTAGCCACGGCATCAATAATTTGGTCAATCTCTTCTTCGCTATAGCTTTGAATTTCTAAGTGCGCTTGTTTTGCATTTGCAACAATGAAGTTTACTTCTTTAATTGGAGCAGACGCTAACGCAACATTTATTTGGTCTTGCTCAAGCAGTGAAAACTGTTTGGCCATGGCTTGAATCAGCATGCCATAAAACTCTGGTTCATTTTTGATCAAGTTTTTAAGTGCATCATAAGGAATAAAGCGGGCTTCGACAGGATTGCTACAAATCAAGGAATAAAGGGCTACTTGATTAGAAAAAACCTCTTTAACCGCTAAAAGTTCACCAGCAGAAAACTGCGTGCTTAAAAATGCGCTGCGTTCTAAGTCGGCTTCGTTTACGTGAGCCTTAACGATTCCTTGAACCACAAAATAGCAGCCATTAGGCATGTGGCCTTGCTTGAGTAAGGTTTCACCACTTTTGAATTGCTGTAAGGGATAGGTCGAAAAAAGTGCTTCGAAGTCTGTTTTTAAGTTGAATTCCATCGTAATACTTCCTGTTTTAGGCTGGCTCAAGTTGTCTAGACAATATAAGCATAAAATTCTTGTAATAACAATTAACTAGGTTAGAATCTGTGGTAATGCTATATAAATATAAAGAACAGTAATAGTTCTCATTCTCAATCATGTAAGGGGTACACGATGGATCGGTTAAATAGGAGAGATATGGAGCAGGTGCTTGGTATTTATGCGCCATATGCAATTAAAGATATATTGTTAAATACAGATACCGAAACGCTAATTATTCAGATTGAGCAGCAGCTCTCAAAACGAGGTCTTTTTAGTTCAGCCACGCCTAAGGCCGCCTCTAAAATGGCTCGTTGGCAGCATTCCAAAACAGGTCGTTTCTCAACTGTTATTCAAATGCCCGTAACAGCATCAACGTTTTCTAAGAGTCATACGTTAAACCCACCGGCATTTATAGGGCCAGAAGATTCTTCATATACCTATCAATTGCAACAAACAGTCTTACTCGCCGATTCAAAAAATTTAGGTTCAGAAACTATTTTTGCGTTAACGGGGATAGATCGAAATATAATTAATCAAATTATTCTTGATTCGAAAACAGAACAACAAGAAACCCAGGTTAACAATCAATTACCACTTGAAAGTGACCCTATTTGGCGTTCGATTATTAAACATGAATCCAGTTTTAAATCTAACCTACCTTCATTAAAATTCTTAATCGCAAGATTGGAATTAACCTGCTCTAAAAATAAAGACGATGTGGGTGTTCTACAAGATGCTATTGCAACTCTAAGACAGTTTTTTATTAAAAATCGCCTTCAGTTAAAAAGTGAATACGCGCAAATAGGCGTTAACCAGACAGTTGAAAAAACAGAAGAAAGCACAAGTAAAACATCTGGTAAACGCAGAACGTTAACTGCAGATCACCCTATTTGGAACAGTATTTTAAGTGGTGATGTCGATTTGTTATCAAAAAATATAGGGTTGAATTTTTATATTACCCAGCTTAAAAACCTATATAAAAAAGAAGGTGTAAGTTCAGAAGAGAAGATTCAGATATCACGTGAGCTATTAACATACCTGAAAAAGAATGCAGCTAAATTGCGCTCAGAGTTAATTGTGATTTCTAGATTGGTAAGTCAGTTGAATGAAAAAGTAGATACCGTAGAACTTCCTGATGAAAATCATGCTATATGGAAGCAAGTCCTGAGTGGAAGAATTCATATCGACACGTCTCAAATGGCGCTGAAATTGCTACTGGTTAAAGCAAAATCATCAGATGACGAAACAGAATCATGTAGGTCAATCGCACAATATTTCATGAGAAACACTCGTGCATTGAGCAAAGAAATTCAACAGCTAGAGCAACATGTTGCTGTAGCCAGTTAAACTAAATATTAGGAAGTTATTTATGTCATCTAAAATCAGTATAAATAGTCAATTATTAGATTTATCAACAACAGAAGAAAAAATTCTAGCCGGTGAATTTTTAGTAATAGCGGCAGATGAAAGTTTATTAAGCCAGTTGCCTTCTGGCAATTGGATTGGTGGTTCGATTCCGTATTTTATGGCGAATGACGGCGCTGAAGTAAGCAAAGATAAGATATTTGTTAATACAATTGAAGGTGTAGAAGGTAATTCTCAGCCACGAATTACCATGTACGATACAAAGTCAATTTCACGTATTGCCACCGATGCACCTGATAATGGATTTACTATTGCTATCGTACCTGCGGGTTCTGATGTGCATGCTGAATATGCGCAAAATGCACCGGGTTACCAAAATATGTTTTTTTCTCCACTAGTGGGTTGGGTTGCCGGTGTTCACTTAGATGAAGTAGAAACTAGAACAGCCAAAACGGTATTTGGACCTGGCGCTATGGTAGCTGCAGATAAAGCCGTTGCCATACATGTGTCGTTACCAGAAAATCAAATGGCGAATGTGCATATTGTAAATTTATTTGAACAAGGCGAGGGTGATAAAATCACTTTTCCATCAACAGACTTTAAAGTCAGTAGCTGTCTTGTAAATGGCCAGGAAACACTTTTAAGTGATTACCTTAAAAACAATAATATTGATACACGCTTACCACTCGTTGCCGATTACAATGGCTTAAATGTTAACGTGAGCGTACAAGCTGTTAACGGAACAGATGTTGCCTTATACGCACCTGTATTCGAAAATGTTGAATATCAATTTGCAACACCTGTTACAGATTATGTGAGTACATTCAATGAGGCTATGAACGGCCAAGATACAAGCAAAGCCGCTTATGGTTGTAATTGTATTTTGAACTTTTTATATTCAGAACTTGAAGGCAAAAAGACAGGGAATTTAACAGGTCCAATTACATTTGGTGAAATAGCATACCAGTTGCTTAACCAAACATTGGTGTATATGACAATTGATGACCTTTAACCGACAATAGTTAATCGTTGAATGAAAAGGGCCTCTATTTGAGGCCTTTTTTATTCTTACAGAAAAGAATTAATGAAACTGTGATTTCTATATTAGGCAATTGAGTCGTAAAGCTTTTCAGCATACTCTGCTTATTGTCCACTTATGCTAAGGGTTTTACATGTCATTTAAGTTATCCGTACTGGATCAATCTATGGCCCGCGGTCGCAATGAAGGAGCATTGGCACTTCAAGAGACCATTGAGATGGCTAAGTGGTGTGAATCACTGGGTTACGAGCGATTTTGGATATCTGAGCATCATGCGTTTCCGTCAGTAGCGGGAAGTGCGCCAGAAGTGTTATTAGCTGCGCTGGGAGCAGCCACTAATACAATACGCCTAGGGTCAGGTGGCATTATGCTGCCTCACTATAGTCCTTATAAAATAGCTGAAGTATTTTCAGTACTATCAAATCTATACCCAGATCGAATAGACCTTGGCGTTGGCCGTGCACCCGGTGCAGATATGGATACGGCAAGAGCATTGGCGACCGATGGCCGCCCAAAGTTTGAAGCGTTTCCTAGCTTGGTAGAAAAACTCAGTGAATATCTATGGCAAGATATCACTCAGCCCATGGTCAGCCCAAAGCCCCATGAAAATATCCCCGTATGGATGCTAGGTTCTAGTCCTGATAGTGCTCAGTTGGCTGCTCGATTGGGTTTGCCTTATAACTTGGCAGCATTTATTAATCCGCAAGCGCATGAAAATATCATGCAATTTTATCAAGATAACTTTAAGCCCAGTGCCTTATGGAAAAAGCCCCATAGTATTTTAACAATAGGCGTGTTTTGTGCCGATACCGAAGAGCAAGCCAAAGCATTGCAGTTAACATTTGATATAAACTTTTTTCGATTTATTACTGGTCACACACAAGGATCATTTTTAACACCACAAGAAGCACAGCTTCATCCAATCACCCCTCAGCTAGCTGACTTTATGAAAAGTAGAAATGGTTTAAGAGCCGTGGGCACGCCTGATCAAGTTAAAAGTAAAATAACAGCCATCGCACAGCGCTTTGCGGTAGATGAGATTATGATGGTTTCAAACATGTATTATTTAAGTGATAGGAAACGCAGCTTTGAATTGGTTATGAACGCCTTTTCTCAAGAGTGAAGTAAAAGACTTTTGTTGATGAATATCAGGTGTATAAAGTAAAAAAGGTTAATAGTCATGTGACTATTAACCTTTTTAGAATCTAGCATGTTAGTGGTATGAATTGATTACCTGCCCATTAAAGGGTTACAGTTTTTAATCAGTACCTTACCTTCTAGTACAGCACCTTTTGAATACTCTCTGAAATGGCAAACATTGGTTTTTGGATCGTAGTTTTCTATCCACAAGTTATCGTTCTTCCAAGTGGCCATCATATGTAATTGGCCTTCTGGAACCGTGATGGCCATTACACCACCCCAGTTTTTTACAAATATTTGCTGAAAATGAAAGAAATACATTAATGATCCTGTGATCATAATGCTGGCCGCTGCGGCACCGGCAAATTTCCAATCATTACGTTTAACGCCGGCAACATAAAGGGCTAAAATTGCAGCGGCAATAAAGGCTGTCCAATATAAATATGTAATCATAACTAATGCCTGTATTTAATCTATTTAGAAGTTTGCTTAGACGCCCAGATAGCAAGTTTGTGTTGCATAGACTTTTGAGAAACCTGATCTTCTGGTAGTGCTTGAATGATCTTATCGTGAACAAATAAGCGATACACGTACTCGACTTTTTCAGAAGCTGAATCGGTGGCTTCAAATTTTGCTACGCCTCTTTTTTCAGCGTAAGACATGCCAAGTAAAATGGCCTTTTTAATCAGCTCTTTTTCGTCCTTTAGTTTCTTCATACTTACCTGATATTCTTATTTGAAGGTTTTATACATTAATACCGCGACTTAAGATTGATGTACAGAAAAATCATATAAATATGCGTTTATAAATGAGTGAATATGGTGAATACCTAGGATGTGTGAAATAGGTAAGTTTAAAGTGTGTGTTCAGTTATAGCCTTATGAAAACAAGGCATTAAAGGCGAGCAGATCAGTCTAAAAATGTAGTTGAATAGGGGCTTGAATACAGCATCGGATCAAGCTAATAACAAGGTAACAAGGCGTAAGCGGTATGTTCTAGTGGCCCACTAATTTTATTACACTTAGGGCCTATAAAGGCAGATATCACAACCTAGGGTGTTTCACCTAATATGACGTTGTAGCGCCACAGAGAAAGCGTGTTAATAAACAATTATAAATTCCCAGCGTTAAACGCCTTTATGCTATGAATACTTTACTAATAATTAATGTGTTTACATACCGTATATATCCTCTAAAATGCGCCCAGCTAAATATAAATGGAATTAAATATGCGCACATCAATTATTCTTTCTGCTGCACTTGTAACGGCTTTTGGTTTTACCAGTCCGTTAATCATGGGATTAGTTGCAGAGCAAGAAATAACCAGCCAATTAGAAAAAGTATCCACAGATTCAAATGTTGGGTTCATTATTTCTGACATTAAATTTAACCGTGGTTACGCCAATTCAAATTCAAGTTTTGTCATAACACTTGATGATCCAAGTACTGAAATACCCGCGTTTTCGGTTTTAATTGAATCAGATATGCAGCACATTCCCGTTAATATAAATGACTTTGGGTTATCGTTGTTTAATGTGGTTTCACAGTCGCGATTTTCATTCTCGAACGGCCCTGAAGAACTGATTAAATTTGTAGACGATAATATGAAAGGCTATTTCCTTTCAAGTATCTCTCGAATGAATCCTCTGGGTGGTTTTGAAAGCATGCTAAGTACCCCCGCAGTCGACTTTAATAATGAAGCGGGCGATATGAACATTAAAATAGATTCAATGCTGGTGAATGGCAGTGGTCAATTGGATGGATCAGAAAGCGAATTTGACCTTAAGCTACTCAGCACGAGCATCAAGGGCCCAGAATTCAATTTACAAATAGATAACATATCAGCCATTGGTGATCGTAGAACCGATATCAGTGGCGTTGAGTTAGGCAGCACACTCATAAACGTTGCAGGAGTATCCATTCTATCTGCTATGGGCGCTACTGAATTAAAAAATACAAGCTTGTTAGGTGTAACGGACGTCATTGATAATAAAATAAACACCAATTTTAGTTATAACGTTGAAAGTATAGTGGCACCTTTTCCTATTAGTTCGGCTAGCTATAACATTGACTTTAATGGTTTACCTACCGAGTCTGCTCTGCTTTTACAAAATTTTCAAAGCCAAATCGATGCAATGGAAACAAACCCAGAATTACTCGACGAATACATTAATCAATTACTCACTACCACATTGCAGCCAGGCTTAGAGTTTAACCAAAAACTAAAAGCCAATGCATTTGGTGGTGAATGGTTGGCTGATTTAGATGTTGAATACACAGGCATCGAAGGCGTTGAACTGGCCGCTATGAAAGACCCTAAAGTCGCCGTAAAAGGCGTGGCTGCAACATTAGTGATTACCGCAGATAATACAGCGTTACTAAGAACACCATTAGCCCCAATGCTTGATGGCTTATTACAACAAGGTTTTATCACGCTAGACAATACCAACTTAACTTCTGTTGCTACTTTAAATGCCGGTAAGCTAACCATTAACGAAGTTGAGATTCCGGTAGACCCAATCATCGAATCGATATTGCTTAAGCTTGCCGAATCAGAAGAATCTTCTGCCGCTAATTAATGATTGATCGGTAATAAAAAATCGTTATAGCTAGGCGACCATAACAGCGGTTATAAAAATGGTTATAAGTATGTTGTAGCGTACATAAAAAAAGCGAACCTAACTTTGGTTCGCTTTTTTTATGTCTAAATGAATCAATAGACTTTAGGTGATCGCACCTTACCGTTATTAAACGTCACCTCAGAATTGGCCACGGCATTCTTACTGGCATTCACCAGCCAATCACCAGCAGCTTCTTCGTCCATGCCGCTTTCAACTTTTTGCATCCATTGCTGATGCAGCTCATAAATTTTTTGCAGGCTGGTATACGTCTCGGTTTTCACAAAGCCTTGTTGTAAATCGGGATTTTCATTAAACAAGGCTTCAATTTTGTCTTTATCAGGGTGATCGTTAGTCACCAAAACACCGCCTTCACCATCGTTGCTTAGCTTAATCGGCAAGCTGGTATCCACACCAGCCTTGGCCAGTTCTTGGGTAAACAGTTTTTCAAACGATTCCACATCAGCCTTAGTAGGCAAAGACAAGGGCACTAGATGAAACACATCGGATTCAGCACCGTCAGGCGCCGTATTTGTATGCACAGGCTTCTGACTATCCACAGCCTGATTCACATCAACCATTGGTGATGCAAACAAGGCACGGGTGGTTTCTTCAAACTTCTCAGTTATTTGCTGCCCTTTAGAATACTCACCCGTCACGCTGTCACTTAACGACACCTTAACCGAAGGCGCAGGGGTGGCAACAGCTTGCCCATGGGGCAAGGCTTGGCCGCGATTTTCACTGATGGCCCGTGTTGAATGAATCGATTGTGCCGATTGCGAAGACTGCGCCCCCGCGGTTGACCGCGTAGGCTGTGGAATATGAGGAGCGTGGGGCCTAGTCAGGCCGCCCGTTAAGGCTGTCAGCGCATTATTGTTCATGACTCATCTCGACAGGGCATGCTTATAAAATTAGTTTAAGCAGTCGTGATTGCAGCTAGTGTGCCAAGGCATAAGCGGCGACACCTTTTTGTAGGCGCTCACTTTGTGCCCGATGTTTTACATTAAACCCAACCCTAATTAATAAGCCAAACCGTCATACCGGACCCGCGCAGCGGACTCGAAGAGCGGCGAAGCCAGTTGATCCGGTATCCCTAAGCCTAACTATTAAACCAAGCCGTCATACCGGACC
>JAWUVN010000081.1:0-13275 GCA_034112345.1 Bermanella sp.
TCTTGCCGCCCATTAAAAACCAAAGACTGAATAATTGGTAGGCTGCATCGTATTTATAGTCACCAAGGTCACAAATTAAGCTTATTCATCACTAAATGCCATTCGTCACTTTTTAGACCGACGAAACACCTTAAAAATAAGCAGATTGCACCAAAATAAATCTAGCTCATGATTTTTACATTAGAAATATGCACTTTTTTCGCCCTTTTGTGCATATCTGCTATACCCAATATATGGAATCAGTCTTTGGACTGTTTTACCTATTATTAAATAACAAGGAAATGATATGGGCATTAAACATCTAACCTATGCCGCCATCCCGCTGATCGCAGCGAGCATGACGTCTCAGGCAGCCACTGTTGATCAGTTAAATAGGCAAGTTCAAAAGCTGAACCAGCGCATAGCTGAACAGGATCAACGCTTTCGTGTAAATGGCTTTGCCACCTTTGGTATGTCAGTAGCCGACGAAGAAGTTGCGTACAAAGGTGGATATCATGCTCTAAACTGTGGCCGCTTTAGTAAAATTGGCGTACAAATGACATTTAACATCGATAGCCAAAACAGCGTTGTTACACAGCTGGTATCTCGCGGTGAAAATAGCTGGGAAACACAAGCTGAATGGGCGTATTTTAAACACGATTTTAATAACGGGCTTACTGCTAAAGTAGGGCGCATTCGCCTACCCGCATTTATGCTGTCAGAATTCTTAGATGTTGGCTACGCAGTACCTTGGGCAAAAATGCCCAACGAAAGCTATTCCACGCTGACGCCTTTTGCCAATATGGAAGGCTTCGACCTAAGCTACAACACCGATATCGGTGATCTCAGTGCGACGGTTCAATTTGCTTACGGTCGTTCAACAACTGAAGACTTTGATTTAAAAGGCATTATGTCATTAAACGGGGCTTTACAAGCCGATACTTGGAATGCAAAAGTGTCTTATTCGACTAGTGAAATAGACATAACCAGTGAATCCTTTACCCAAGCATTTGCTTTATACGGTTCAAAAGATAACGGCCTAGGCGGTAGCTTTACTAGCCTTGGTTTTACCTATGATCCGGGTAACATCTATTTCAGCACAGAATATACCTCGCTAGAAGTAGACGGCCTTATTGTTGATGAAGATTCCGCTCACGCCACCATTGGTTATCGGTTTGGTGCATTCATGCCAACTCTGACCTACGGTATGGTTGAGTCGCAAGATGATGATGAACGTGACTTGGCTGTAATCCTAGCTAATAATCCTGCTGTTTCTGGAACCACTACAATTGGCGACTTAGTAGGCTTAGCTGCTTTTGCAGGCGTCGGCAACGGAACTCTAACCGAAGCAAACCTTCAAACAGTAGCAGCAGGCGCTGATATTTATTCTGTTGGTGCTGTTGTTCAAGCTGGTGCAGCAGTGACTGCTGACGAAATTGTAAACCAAGGCCTTGTAGACAGCGCTCAGGCTGCTGCTACTGGCGTCATTGGTGCAGCCCAAACCCTTGCTGGTCAAAACATCGACACCACTCGTATCGGTTTAGGTTTACGCTACGATGTATCTCCGGGTACTGCGTTAAAATTCCAATATGACATCATTGAAGCCAATGATTCTGCTGGTTTATTCGACACTGAATCTTATAACGCTGCCTCAACAAAACCGGATACAACCAACATCCTAACCATTTCACTAGACACTGTTTTTTAAGAGAGGAGAACGACTATGAAATTATCTAACAAAATCTTAACCGCTCTTGCTCTTACTGCAAGTGTTTCATTGGCTCACGCAGGCGCGGTAGCCGTTGTTGGTGCAAGCAGTTCATTAGTAGCATCATCCGGTGCCGATGTTGTAAAAGTGTTTTTGGGGAAAAAGAAAGACCTAGGTGGCGTAACTGCTATTCCGGTTGACCAAGAAGAAGGCACACCAGCACGTGGTGCGGTTTATTCAAACGTTGTGAAAAAATCAGAAGCCCAATTAAAATCATATTGGTCTCGTTTGATTTTTACAGGTAAAGGTCAAGCACCACAAGTTGTGGGTGGCGATGCTGATGTTAAAAACATGGTATCTAACAACCCTAACTTGATTGGTTACATTGATGAAGGTGCCGTTGATGGCACTGTAAAAGTGATCTTTAAACCTTAGGTTTTTAATAGCACTTACGCCCCCATTAACACGTGTTAACGGGGGCATTTATTTTAAGTCATCAATTTAAGGATCTACATGCGACTTCTTTTACTAGCTTTTCTACTTTCTACACAAAATGCCTTTGCTGATTTATACGTCATTGCGCATAAAAGTTTTAGTGAAGATACGTTAAGCATAAGCACATTACGCAACGTGTATTCCGGTGATTCACAGCACATAAATAACCTTAGAATTATTCCCCTTGATCAAATGGTTAATTCTAAAAACTATTTGGAGTTTTATAGCGCCGTAATTAACAAGCCCATGGATCAAATTATTAGCCATTGGTCAAAACTGATTTTCACAGGTAAAGGCCAGTCTCCCATTTCTCTGTCTAGCGACATGAGCATTGTTGATTTTGTTCAAAAAAATCCAAATGCCATTGGCTATGTAGGCCCCGAATTTTTATCTAACAATGTTAAAGTTATCCACACCATTAAAACGTCAAAATAAATGTCGCTTGTATTTAACCCAATTCAATTAAAACCCTGTACTGAAATACCTTTATTTTAAATAATACGACATTTTATTTAAATTATTGGTCTTGCTTATATCATCAATCGAATATTAATTTAAATCATCACTCCTTAAAGTACACACCACACACATCAATACAATCAAACCCTTAGGCATTACAGAACAATAACCCCTGCTAAAAAATCCTACGCCACACCTAAAAAATTTGTATCTCACTAACAAGCAGACATAAAAAAAGCGACTAAATAGTCGCTTTTAAATTCAACACTGAATACGGTTTAGTTAACCCATTTACGGGCGTTTCTAAACATACGCATCCAAGCGCCATCTTCATTCCATTCATCAGGTTGATAAGAGTTTTGTACGGCTCTGAATACACGTTCTGGATGCGGCATCATAATCGTTACTCGGCCACCCGCTGCCGTTAAACCAGTAATACCTTGAACCGAACCATTCGGGTTAGCTGGATACGCTTCGGTGGTTAGACCAAAGTTATCAACATAACGCAGTGCCACTGTGGCGTTTTTATTAACAGACTCAAGATCGGATTCAGAACCAAATTCTGCATGGCCTTCACCGTGTGCAACCGCGATTGGCATACGAGAACCTTCCATTCCCGCCAGCATGATCGAATCACTTTTTTGAACCTCTACCATGGCACCACGCGCTTCAAACTGTTCTGATTGGTTGCGCACAAAGTGCGGCCAGTGTTCAGCACCTGGAATCAATTCGTGTAAATTAGATAGCATCTGACACCCGTTACACACACCTAATGCGAATGTATCTTCACGTTCAAAGAATGCTTTAAATTGCTCGCGAGCCGTGTCGTTAAATAAGATCGATTTTGCCCAACCTTCACCAGCGCCTAATACATCACCATAAGAGAAACCACCGCAAGCAACCAAACCACGGAAGCCTTCAAGTGTCACTCGACCAGACAACACATCGCTCATATGAACGTCTTGTGTGGTAAAGCCCGCTTTATCAAATGCAGCGGCCATTTCAATTTGGCCGTTAACCCCTTGCTCACGCAAGATCGCCACTTTTGGTCGCTCTGTTAAACCAATAGTAATGTCTTCGTTTACATCAAAAGTTAATTCGGCGTGCAAGCCAGGATCATTTGCATCTAGCAAGTTATCGTATTCTTGTTTCGCACAATCTGCATTATCACGCATAGATTGAATTTCGTAAGAAGTACGCGTCCATAAACGCTGAAGATCAATACGACTTTCATTTAACAATACTTCGCCGTTCAAGCTAACGCTTATTGCATCAACGTCACTGATTTGTGCAACCACATGAGAACAATCATCCAGACCTAACGCCGCTAACTGTTCAAACACCGCTTTAGTATCGTCTTGACGAACCTGAATGACCGCACCCAGTTCTTCAGAGAATAAGGCTGGTAACACATCATTGGCGTCGCTTATTAAATCGTCTAAATCAATATCAATGCCCACATGCCCAGCAAAGCTCATTTCGGTTAATGTAGCCCATAGGCCGCCGTCAGATCGATCGTGATATGCCAGTAATTTATCTTCTTGATTCAAGTTTTGAATCACGGTAAAAAATGATTTTAGATCTTCTGCTTGAACCACGTCAGGTACTTGATTGCCAATTTGGTCAAATACTTGAGTAAACGCAGAAGCGCCTAAACGGTTTTGGCCGCGGCCCAAGTCAATTAGGATTAAATCAGTATCTTCATCATCTGCGCGCAGTTGAGGTGTTAATGTTTTGCGAGCGTCTTCAACAGGCGCAAAACCTGTTACCACTAAAGACATAGGTGAAGTCACGGTTTTTTCTTCGCCGCTTTCTTCTGACCACTTTGTCTTCATAGACATTGAATCTTTACCCACTGGAATGGTTAAACCCAAAGCAGGACACAATTCCATACCCACCGCTTTTACGGTTTGATAAAGTTTTTCGTCTTCACCTGGGTGGCCTGCAGCACACATCCAGTTAGCCGATAATTTAATATCGCTTAATTTTGAAATTTTAGATGCCGCAATATTAGTAATCACTTCACCTACCGCCATGCGACCTGATGCAGGACCATTAATAATAGCCGCTGGAGTGCGCTCACCCATGGCCATTGCTTCACCGGTGTAACCATCATAAGAAGCCGTGGTTACCGCTACATCTGAAACTGGCACCTGCCAAGGACCAACAAATTGATCGCGAGCCACTGTGCCTGTAATAGAGCGATCACCAATAGTGATCAAGAAACTTTTACTGGCTACCGCTGGCAACTGCAATACGCGTTGCGCGGCGTCTTTTAATTCAATACCCGTTAAAGACACATCCGGAAATTCTAGATTTCTTGTTTCAACACTACGATGCATACGCGGCACTTTGCCCAATAAAACCTGTAACGGTAAATCAACAGGGTTATTATCAAAGTGACTGTCTGAAACCGTTAGGTGCATTTCTTCTGTGGCTTCACCAATTACAGCAAATGGGCAACGCTCACGTTCGCATAGCGCTTCAAACTTAGCTAAGTTTTCTGGGGCAACGGCTAATACATAACGCTCTTGTGATTCGTTACACCAAACTGCTAGCGGGCTCATACCCGGTTCATCATTTGGAATATTACGCAGTTCGAATTTACCACCACGGCCAGCATCATTAATTAATTCAGGGAACGCATTAGACAAACCACCTGCGCCTACATCGTGAATAAATACGATTGGATTATCTTCACCCATCTGCCAGCAGCGATCGATGACTTCTTGGCAGCGGCGTTCCATTTCTGGATTGCCACGTTGTACCGATGCAAAATCTAAATCTTCATGAGACTCACCAGTATCAACTGATGACGCCGCACTGCCGCCCAAACCAATTTGCATGGCAGGACCACCTAGCGCGATTAACTTACCGCCTACTGGAATGTCTTTTTTCTGTACGTGTTCTTCGCGAATGTTGCCGTAACCGCCGGCAATCATGATTGGCTTGTGGTAACCACGCACTTCGTTGTCTGCGCCCTTACCCACTGCATCTTCAAATGTACGAAAGTAACCGCATAAGTTAGGACGACCAAATTCGTTATTAAATGCTGCGCCACCAATTGGGCCTTCTAGCATGATATCTAAAGCAGAAACAATTCGAGATGGCTTACCGTAATGGCTTTCCCAAGGTTGTTCGTAACCTGGGATTTTTAAATCAGAAACCGTAAAACCAGTTAAACCCGCTTTAGGCTTAGAACCGATGCCGGTTGCGCCTTCGTCACGAATTTCACCACCAGAACCTGTTGCTGCACCTGAAAAAGGTGCGATGGCCGTTGGGTGGTTATGAGTTTCAACCTTCATCAAGATAGCCATTTGCTCTTGATTGTAGTTGTACTCTTTATTTTCAGGGTTAGGGAAAAAACGCCCCGCTTCTGAACCGCGAATAACAGAAGAGTTGTCTTTATAAGCAGACAATACATCTGTGCTATTGCATTCGTAGGTGTTTTTAATCATTTGGAACAATGATTTTTCTTGTGACTCACCATCAATATCCCAACTCGCGTTGAATATTTTATGACGGCAATGTTCGGAGTTTGCCTGTGCAAACATCATTAGCTCTATGTCGTTAGGGTTACGGCCTAACGTATTGTAGTTTTCGACCAGGTAATCAATTTCGTCTTCAGCTAATGCCAAGCCTAATTCACGGTTAGCAACCACAAGGGCTTCGCGGCCACCGGCTATAATGTCAATTTGTGACATAGGCGTTGGCTCGGCGTGAGAGAATAGAGATTCGGCGCCATCAAAATCGGTTAATACTGTTTCAACCATGCGATCATATAAGGCTTCTTTTACAGCCATTAAGTCTGTAGCGCCTTCTACCCAGTAAGCCACACCACGTTCGATGCGCTTAATATTGGTAAGGCCACAGTTTTTAGCAATATCGGTTGCTTTAGAAGACCAAGGACTAATAGTGCCCATGCGTGGCACAACCAAAAGCATTTGACCCGATGTGGATTCTTTTTCAGCTTTTGGCCCATAACGCAAAATGCGCTCTAGAACAGATTGCTCTTGTTCTGATAATGGGGCGTTTAGTTCTGCAAAATGAACAAACTCACCGTATACCGATGTAACCTGTGGTTGGATCGATTGAAGCTTGCTTAAAAGTTTTTCACGACGAAAAGCAGAAAGAGCAGGAGCAGCTGACAGTTTTAGCATGGCTGGATGGCCTACGTAAAATGGTGAAAAATTGGAGGCAAAATTATACTTGAAAGCGACAAGCCTAACCAGTGCTCATGTAATATCGCTCCCGATATCATTAAACATAGGTGATTTATCCATAGACAGTCAGTCACCTGCCCTATATAACTAAAAGTTCTAAAATCTCTTTGATCAACAACTACGGGGGCTAGCGTCCATTTATGTGAATTCAAGCCCTTATTGTCTAACAATACAGTTTGGAGTTTTTTTAAGCACATTATAAAATATGAACCAGATCACACTTTCATGTGATTAAAGAGGGTGCAACTATGCAAAACACACAGATATCAAAGCAGCAATGGGTCGCGAAAGTGATCATGGCTCTGTGCTTGATTTGCATTATATTGGTTGTGGCGCTTGCCTCTGGCAACAAGCATGGCTACCAAGACATCATTGAAAGCGGCAAGCTTAAAATGATCACCCGAAACAGCCCAAGCACTTATTTTCAAGATCGAGACCAAGAGTCCGGCTTTGAATACGAGTTAGCGCAACTGTTTGCCAAATACCTAGGCGTTGAACTAGAAGTTACCGTTGCCGACAGCCTAGATGACCTAATTTCAGAAGTTGAATCTGGATCTGTGGCATTTGCTGCTGCAGGTTTAACCAATACAGAGCAACGAGCTAAACGCGTGCAGTTTGCTGATAGCTATATGGACGTCACCCATAAGCTTGTCTATCGCATCGATAAAAGAAAACCAAAGAATCTTCAGGTCTTATTAAAGGGCACATTAGTTGTTACCGCCCACTCTAGTCACGCACAAAACCTAAAAAATATTCAACAAGACCTTATGCCACAACTTAGCTGGATCGAACGTGATGACGCTGAAGTATCTGAGCTAGTCAGAATGGTAGAAAACGGTGAAATTGATTACACCATCGTAAACAGCAATGAATTTGAAGCACTTGCGGGTTTTTATCCCAATGTTGGGGCTGCTTTTGACATGGGGAAATCTGAGCAGCTGGCTTGGGCATTTCCAAAGTACAGTGATGAAACCTTGATTTCTGAGGCTCGGGACTTTTTTCAAATGATGCGCGAGTCTGGCTTATTATCTCAGTTAGAAGAACGTTACTACGGACACTTAAATCAAATAGATAACGTGGGCACACTCACCTTTTTACGCCAAGCAGACGAAAGACTTCATCACTACAAAACATTATTCCAAGAATCAGCCACACAAAATGACGTAGACTGGCGCTTGCTTGCAGCCATTGGTTACCAAGAAAGTCACTGGAAAGCCAAGGCTAGGTCACGTACAGGTGTACGCGGCCTAATGATGCTGACTAAAAATACTGCAAAAGAAATGGGTGTTAAAAACCGCCTAGATCCAATTCAAAGCATTAACGGTGGCAGCGCCTATTTTGCCAAGCTTAAAAAACGCTTTAAACACATTAAAGAACCGGATCAAACCTGGATTGCTCTTGCCGCTTATAATGTTGGCGCGGGCCATGTAAAAGACGCTCAAAAGATTACAAAACGCCAAGGGGCTAATCCTAATAGATGGATGGACCTGAAAGAGCGCCTGCCACTTTTATCTCAGAAAAAATGGTATAAGAAAACTCGATACGGTTATGCACGTGGTAAAGAGCCAGTAAATTACGTACAAAACATCCGCAGATTTTATGATCTATTGGTTTGGAGAGAGCAACCTGAACCCACCTATAGTGCCATTGGTGAAGATTCCATATTTACTGTTAGCGCTTATACAACCATTGAACCGCTAACAGGAAACCTTTAACACTGATTAGCCACAGGCTTAAATCACGTTGTTATAAGTATTCATTTTGACCGTTTTTTACCGACCTAACCGTCGGTATTTTTTTGATTGATAACCTAAGATAATTAACACTTAAAACGGTGACAACACCCGTACGAGTCGCACCCTGTGCGCGACATCGGTGATCTCATTTTGATCAACATAGAAACGCTGGCGAGAGATCCAATTAGATCACCCACCATCGCACGCAGCACTTCGATTTAGGCTTTTGGTATCGCGCACACGGTGCGACTCCTACGGGTTTGACGTATATTGAGATAAAGCTTACATCCGACGGCGTTCTGCTTATAAAAGGTCATTATTTTTCATAATGAATCTAAGAGTCGTGCTTGTACGTGACAACAGAAGATAATGATATTTCATTTAGAAGTTGGTGAGAGGTCTATTTAGATTTCTTGCTATCGACAATCAAGCCTGTAAATTGGTTTTTTGATTTCGCGCACAGGGTGCGACTCCTACGATGCAATCATCTTATGGAAATCAACTATAGACATTCACAAGCCTATTCTTATTCGCTAGCTTGCTTCAACGCCTTCTTTTCTTTTCTGCGGCGCTTAAAAAAATTTTGCACCACCTGACTGCATTCATCAGCAAGCACACCACCAATTACTTCTACCTGATGATTAAAATAGCTATTTTCGAAAATATTCCCCTGACTAACCGCCACCCCAGCTTTAGGCTCTAGCGCACCAAATATCACACGCTTAATTCTGCCATGTACAATGGCACCCGAGCACATGGTGCAAGGCTCTATGGTGACGTATAAATCTGCATCCACAAGTCGGTAATTTTCTAAACTTAAGCCTGCATTGCGTAACGCCATCACCTCAGCGTGGGCACTTGGGTCACTGGCTGTAATCGGCTGATTAAACCCCTGACCGATTATTACACCGTCTTTTACTACCACAGCCCCTACCGGCACTTCATTTAACGCATCGGCTTTCAGGGCTTGCTTAATGGCTTCGCCCATAAAAAATTCATGATCATGATGCATATTGTCTGTCATATTTAATTGGCTGCTACTTCACTTGAGGTAAGACTTGTCCAAAACTCATCAAACATTTTTGCGGTTAGTTCTGGTGCTTCTAACATAGGAGCATGACCCACTTGCGGCAATACATCTATCTGCACATTGGGCATGTGATTAAAGAATTTTTCGACACTGGACACATGCAATACCCGATCTTGATCACCCCACACCACATAGGTAGGCACATTAATTTTTTCAAAAATATGGGTAAACCCCCCTGAATACTTGGCTGTCTGAGCTTCTTTATAAATATGATCGAATACTTGGTCATTCGCTTGCTGGCGCGCAATGGCTCTTCTAGCCAATACGTTAGCTGCAGGCCAAGGCATAAAGGGCGGCTTATGCATCGCGTATTCAATTAAGGTATCAAAGTCTGCACGCTCTCTTACAATTAGCGGATTACGTTTACTTCCTTCTAATACCTTTTCAACATCGCTGCTTTCGTCACCATAAAATCCCACGGCATCTATCAGTCCTAAACTTAATACCTTACCTTGGTTGCGATAAGCATACAGGCCTGCAATGCCGCCACCCATGCTATTACCCACCACATGAAATTTACTCAAACCCATAGCCCCAATAAAATCGCCCAACCTTAAGCTTTGGCGATCAAATCCATAATAGGCATTGCTGTCATAAAACGATTCACCATGCGCAGGTAAATCTGGGGCAATTATATGATAATTCTTTAATCCACGGGCCATACGTACCCAGTTGTCTTTTTCAGCAGCAAATCCATGCAACATTAATACAGTGGGCTTGCCTTCACCTGCATTCGCTTCAAGGTAAACCCATGACTCGCCATTCACAGATATTGATTTACGATCCATTCCAGAAAGCGCTCGCTCAACGCCTAAACCCATATTAAATAACGAACCTTCAATACTGGCACAACCTGAAAGCACGAGAGCAAGAGTAATCATAATCAGTGTGTTCATAGCATATTCTTATTGTTGTTTTGAATGACAGTAAGCATGCACTTTATTACCTAGAGGCGAATGAGGCAAGCACAGAAAATGTGTATAGAGATTAAAAAAAGAAGAGGTAAAAGAAGAGGTAAAACAAAAGCATAAAAACGAAAAAACAGGCCCGAAGGCCTGTTTTTAAACACTTACTTTGAATAAGCCTGCATTCATTAAATTGAATTTAAAGAACGCAAAAGCTGTATTTGAAAAGCGCTTAACGCTTACCACTGCGGCGAAGAGCCGAAGTAGAAAAATCGCTACGCTTAACTTCAATACCAAACTTAAGCCCATTATTTTCTTCATTAAATAGCTGAGCCATATAACGACCAGAAGATAAGTCATAGTTAGTATTAGCAATATACCAAGCTGCATCTACATTTGTTAACTGAAGAGCATGCCCTTCTGCTACGCGCCATAGGTTACCACGAGCATCGTAATGATCGGCAACAGCAATCTGCCAAGAATCTTCATCTAAGTACATTTCACGTTTGCTATAAATATGACGTGAGCCATCTTTAAGTGTGGCTTCAACATGCCATACACGGTGCAACTCGTAACGAGCAAAATCTTGGTTCAAGTGATTTTCGCCAACAATTTTGTCGTACTTAGCTGTTTTATCAGCAATCTTGTAAGAGTTGTATGGAATGTAAATTTCTTTTTTACCAATAAGCTTCCAGTTATAACGATCAGGAGAACCGTTATACATATCTACTTGGTCAGACGTACGCATGCCTTCTGTGTTTGGGGCGTCGTATGCAACTTGTGGTGCACGACGTACACGACGTTGGCCAGCATTATACTGCCAAGCTTTACGAGGCTCTTTTACTTGGTCAATTGTTTCATGAACAAGCAATACATTACCCGTTAAACGAGCCGGAGCACGAGTAGCTGATGTGTAATAGAAAAGAATATTGTTATCTGCTTTAGCGTCTGCGCCACCTTTTAAATACTGAGGAGGAACAAAATTAGAACGTACAATCTCAGCCGTATAGTTACCACCGTTTTGCACAGGGATCAGCGCGTAGTTTTGCTCTGAAGCACCACCACGGTAACGGGTAACGTGGTTCCAAATGGCTTCAACACCATTTTGAGGAATAGCAAATGGTACTGTTTCATCAAAATTGATCAAACCATTACCGCCTTGAATCAACTCGGCTGTGGCTGCGTTAGCAACGGCCTTATCTTCAATGCGCTTAGGATAGCTGGCTGTACGATGCGTTTTATAAATAGGCATCTTGTAAGTGTCGAACTTAGCAAACAAAGCCAACTGACCTGTTGTTAGGTTGGATTTGTACTTATCAAGGTTAGATTTTTCAATTACAAATAATGGCTTTTCAGCACTGAGTGCATTCTTGTATGGATCAGAAGTCGCATCAGTCGCCAAACCACCAGTATATGCAGGAATGGTTCCAGCTTTATTACCGGCCTTTTCGGCACCAACAAACGTTAGGCTTTTACCTAACTTGGCAGCATCTGCAGGCGCTACCTTGGCATAAGCCGTACCAGCTGACATGGCTAATGCCAATGCTGACGCGGTTAATGTGATTAGTTTCATATTTTTATCCTTTATTGTTACCAGCCACATTTAAGCAGCTGGTAATAACACTTTTATTTTTATTGTGGTAGATATTAGATAATTAGAACTGTACGCCTAATGTAAGTGCCGCGTAATCACGGTCATCTAGGCTAGAAGTTTCACTGCCTTCATACATGGTGTAAGAAATGCCAGCTGTGTACATGTTTGCGTATTCAGCATTAAGCGCTAGGCCAAGTGTTCTTCTGTCTTCAAGGAAGTTACCACCTGGAGCTGGAGCAACACCTTCAACATCGTGCGCGAAAGACAATACTGGAGACAAGTTCACACCAGCAAACACGTCTGAATAATCACCTGAAAGACGCAAACGGTAACCCCAAGAACCTTCTGTCACTGTATCCACACATACTTGGTCTCCGGCTGCATTATCCGCACAGCTTCCATCAAATTTCAGAGCGTCATTTTCATCAAAATCATGCACATAGGTATAGCCAGCCTCAGCTACAAGCGCATAACGATTAGCACCTAATACCTGGTCGAACAATTTAATTGCAGTTACTTGGGCTTGAGTCACATCAAAAGTTTTAAAACCTTCTAATGAACTACCGTCTGCTCCCAAAGCCGCTTCAAGGTCAAAAGAGTTCCCTAATTTAGAAGCTAAACCAGCTTGAAGTGCAGCACTTGCCGCTAACGATGCATTTGCAGTCGCTTCATCTGTTATACCTTGACTCAAAAGAACCAATGCTTTAATTGCATCCGCCGTTAAAACAGCACCTAACAATTGTGTCGAGTTAATTTGGAAAGGCACATCTAATTTATGGGTTACTTCACCCGATACAGCAACACCAGCTAAATTGGTAGCAAAACTGATTCCAGCTAGCTGTTGATCTTCAGGGTATTCAACATAATAGCCTGGGCTACCTGTTGCTGTCGTTGTTACTGCTAGCGCACCCGCTACAGCTGCTGCTCCAGTGTCAGGATTACTAAACGCAGCTAATGCATTAGTAGTAACTGGGTTTGTACCCGTACCATCATCAGTAAGCGCAGAATTTATCACAGCGCTAAAGTCAGCAAAAGTACCAGCACCTAAAGCGGCATTCAAACCAGCTACTATCGGCGCACCCAAGG
>JAWUVN010000082.1:0-14315 GCA_034112345.1 Bermanella sp.
AATTTCGACTATATTCTTACAAATGGATAACCCCAACCCTGTCCCGCCATATTGTTTTGATACTTGTGCATCCGCTTGTGAAAAGGCATCAAAAATAGTCGACTGACAGGCTTTGGGAACACCAACACCGGTATCTATCACCGCAAACTTAAGAGTGCGAGTGCCTACTAACTTATGCATGCTGATCATCAATGAAATACTGCCCGAATCGGTAAACTTAATGGCATTATTAAATAGGTTATAAAGCACCTGCCTTAACCGAAACGCATCGGTTCTTATAATTCGCGGTACTTCCGGGGACAATTCAATAGATATAGATATGTGCTTTTTCATAGCCTGCGGTGTGTACAAGACCTCTAAATCATCCAGCACCTGCCACAAGCTAATATCCGACTCATCTAGCTGAATTTCACCAGCATCGGTTTTAGCCAGGTCTAAAACATCATCTACTATCTGCAAAAGATGATGGGCAGTACTCAGTAAGGTCTCGCTATACTGCTTAAAATCGCCCTTTCCTTCGCTTTCATTGAGTAAATTAGCCATACCAATCACCCCCCCTAATGGGGTTCTAATTTCATGACTCATTCTGGATAAAAAATCTTCTTTAGACTGCGCTGTTTCTTCCGCTTGTACTTTAGCTTGATGAAGGATGTTAGATGCCTCAGCATGCCTGCTGATGTCAGTCGTAATGATCAATGCCCTAGGCTCTGGGTCATCCGAGATCAAGGGCACGATACGATTACTTAAGTGGCGTTTTTCGTCTCCTAAAGTCACTATTATCTCGTATTCAACTTCAGCTCCGGTCGATAGAGCTCGCTCTAAGTTATCCCCAAAAGTAATGGCGTCCTCTGCGGATAAGTAATCACGACTGTTGGTACCCACTAAATCGTCTATGGCTACACCCTCAACGAGCTGATGATTCACAGCAAAAATGACTCCATGCCTATCCACTTCAGTCAGAACATCAGGAATCCTGTGCCATAAGACGCTGAGCTTGTGCTTAGATCTCAAAAGTCGGCGGTTTAACAGGCACATATAAACAAGGGCGCAACTCACACATAAAGCAAATACTAGAGCACCCACCATTCCCCAATGAATTTTAGGAACATCAGCAGCCACCTGGGTCAGAGTGAATCCTGAACTGGCTTGTGAAAACAACCCAAAAAATAGTAAAAGATATGGCATAGGTACTCCTGAAACCTTAATTTAGTATAGCCATAACCCCTTATATTCCAGACCAATCCTACTATTTTTTACAAGCCACTTACGAATGCTGACAATAGGCTATAGTTAATACAAATACATGGTTCATACAGATAAATGTCACGAATACTGGTTGTAGATGATGTACCCGCCAATGTAGAGATCTTAAGCTTTCATTTAGAAGATGAAGGCTATCAAGTCGTTGAAGCGCAAAGTGGTAAACAAGCACTCTCAATACTTCAAGAATCTGAGGGCGAAATAGACCTAATTCTACTGGATGTCATGATGCCAGTGATGAGTGGGCTAGACGTGCTTGCCTTAGTGAAGCGCAACCCCATTACAGACAGCATTCCCGTAATATTAGTCACTGCCAATGCAGATGATCAAAATGTAGCCGAAGGTCTCGATATGGGGGCATTTGATTACATCATCAAACCTTATAGCCTTATGGTTCTACTAGCCCGTGTAAGAACAGCCCTTCGAGAGAAAGAACGTCAGGATTTATTAGAAAAATGGGCCACTACCGACCCGCTCACCGAATTATATAATCGACGACACTTCTTCGAACTAGCAGACAGAGAGCTAGAACGCTCACGTAGACAAAAAAGTGATCTGTCATTTATCATGCTCGATATCGATAATTTTAAACTAGTAAACGACCAATATGGGCATTTAACCGGTGATACGGCCCTGATAATGCTGTCAAAAATACTCAAAGACGCATTACGTAAAGTGGATTTTTGCTGCCGATTTGGGGGAGAAGAGTTTGTGCTCTGCCTACCCGACACCCCCTCCCAAGGGGCATGGGAAGTAGCTGAACGCATTCGAACTCAGGTGGCCTGTACCCCATTACAAAACCAAGATGGAGAAAATATTAATATTCAAGTGAGCCTGGGGGTTGCATCCAGTAAACGAGAGCAAAACGTCGAACTGATTCTAAAGCGAGCAGATGAAGCTTTATACCAAGCGAAAGAAGCCGGTCGCAATCAAACAAAAGTCGCTTAACATCAAATAGTCTCGTTCAATACCTACTTTTACGCTAAAATCCCCCTCTGAAATACACTTACATGAGTCAATCAATTGAATAAAGAAAAAGCCTACAATCGTATCGCCAAAGCCACAATTAAGGCACTTAAGGAACAAGCAGAGATAGGAAAGGTCAATCAATTAACCACTGAAGCGGTTTACTTGGCAATTGACAATGCATTTACATTAGAAGAAGCCAATCTGTTTAAACAAAATGAGCAAATGCGAGATGCACTCCAATTCATTGCCAAAGGTGAAAACCTTGATCAAGAGAAAATGATGGCTTTAGCTCAGCAGTCTCTTGGCCCGCTTCAAAACAAATAAGATAAATAAGGAAGCAGCATGCCTTCACGCAACAATACGTTTTTCATTGCTATCATATTGGCAATTGCCTTTAGCTTTTATAAAGGCACCTTTATGCAGCAACCTATTAAAAGCCCAAATGACACAAAGCAATACAGCTACCTTGAGCGTGATAATGGGCTAAGAGCCTTAATCATTAGTGATAAAACCGCGGATCATGCTGCCGCCAGTCTTGATGTTCATGCTGGCAGCCTTCAAGACCCCAAAGAACGAGCCGGACTTGCGCACTTTCTTGAACACATGCTATTCCTGGGTACTAAAACCTACCCAACAGCCGGTGAATACCAATCTTTTATTAGCCAGCACGGTGGCAGTCACAATGCATTTACCGCAGCTGAGCATACAAACTATTTTTTCCAAATAGACGCATCTCAATTAGAGGGTGCCCTTGATCGTTTTAGCCGTTTCTTTCATGAGCCACTGTTTACAGAAGAATATGTGCAACGTGAAAAGAACGCTGTAAATAGCGAGTATCAATCAAAAATAAAAGACGACTATCGTCGCATGCAATACGTCATGAAAACCGTAATAAACCCTGAGCACCCTAGCAGCCACTTTTCAACAGGTAACCTAGAAACACTCAGCGATAACGATAACAGCAACGTAAGAGACGACTTAATCGATTTTTATAATCGTTACTACAGCGCTAACTTAATGACCCTGACCATTTATGGTCCACAAGATATTGATACCTTAGAGCAATGGGCCCAAAATAAATTTAGCCAAATAAGTAACAATAACAGTGTGATTGATGCTTACCCTGCTAAGTTATTTCTAGACACACCTATGGATATTACTATCCAGCCAGTAAAAGATATTTTTAATCTATCGTTTACCTTTGAATTGGGTGAAGCGCTTAAAAATTACAAAGAGAAATCCAGCCAATACTTAGGCCACTTACTGGGGCACGAAGGTGAAGGCAGTTTGCTTGCATGGTTAAAACAAAAAGGCTGGGCCGAAGGATTAAGTGCAGGTCTGCATAATAAAATAGCCAACAACTCAACCTTTCAAATCAATGTCAGCTTAACTGAAGATGGCACTCAACATATTGATGAAATTACCGAACACCTTTTTTCATATATTCATATTATCAAAACTGAAGGCATACAAGATTGGGTATTTGAAGAGTTGAAACAACTTGGAAAACTCCACTTTACCTTCCAAGAGGGCCGCCGCCCATCTCAGTTAGTGCAACAGCTAAGCATGAGCATGCATGAGTACACCGTTGAAGATATTCTACAGGGCGCTTATATATGGTCAGACTTCAACCCAGAAAAAATTCTCACGCTGGCAAATAAATTAGTTCCCGAAAATTTAATCCGCACACTGACCACGCCAAAAGCAAGTGGTAATTTAATTGAACCCTGGTTTAACGGGCCTTATTCTAAAAGCCCTATTGATCAAGAAAAAATTGATCTTTGGAAATCAGCAACAACAACGGATAAGCTTCATATTCCACAGCCTAACCCTTTCATTCCTACTGACTTATCTATTCAAACCGACAATCAGCAAGCCATACCTGAAAAACTAAAAAAAGTAGAAAAAATGGAAGCTTGGCACATGCAAGATGTTTCATTTAAAGGCCCGCAAAGCAGCATATTTATTAGCTTTCGATCTAACCTTTCTAAGCAAAGCCCTGACAATCAAGTCATCATAGATACTTGGGTTAATCTATTAAACGATCACCTGAATAGCTTTAGCTACCCAGCATCATTAGCAGGACAAAATTACAGTCTATACAGCCATATGCGTGGTATTGGTATCCGCTTATATGGCTACCGCGACAAACAAGACGTACTGTTAGAAAAAATATTAAGTGAAATAAAAACGTATAAGCCTACTCAAGAGCAATGGCTGCAAGCACAGCAAGAGCTAGCCCGAGCCTACCAAAACGCATTAAAGCAAAAGCCCTATGAAAGAACCATGGCACAGCTAAATCAATCTTTGATTCAACCAAGTTTCAGCGAGGCTGTATTATTAAAGGCGTTAAAAAACAGCAGCCTAAAGTCATTAATAGAACTAAAAGATAGCTACTTTAATGCAGTCGATACCGTTATTTTAGGTCACGGTAACATAACAAAAGAACAGCTACTGGCTAATAGCCAGACGATCAAAGACGTTTTATTAACTGAAAGTAAAGCAACAACCGTGAACCATAAAGCACTAAAGCAAATCAAACATGGGTTAAGCCAACAAGCCACCCCATCGTTACATACAGACAGTGCCATTACCCTGTACTACCAAGCTGAAACAAAAGACCTTAAAGAGCGTGCGGCACTAGGACTGCTGGCTCAAATTATCAAAGCCCCTTACTACACCTACATGCGCACAGAAAGAAAACACGGTTATATTGTGTTTGCCACTCCCTACCCTATATTAGAACAGGGTGGTTTAGGCTTTATTGTTCAGTCTCCAGTGAGCGCTACCAATACTCTGATACAAGAGAGCTTGGACTTTATCAGTACTTACATTGATACATTAAAGGCCATGCCTGAAGAAGACTTTGCAGCTCATCAGCAAGGGCTAATAACCAACCTGACTAAACAGCCATTAAACCTTCAGGAAAAAACAAACCGCCTATGGCGTGATATAGACCGCCAAAACGATGAATTTAACACCGCAGATAAGATTGCAGAACATGTATCCCAACTTACTAAAAATGACATCGTTGCATACATGCAAGAACATATTATTGGAGACAAGCGCAAAGCCATTTCAATCTATTCAAATCCAGATCAGCCATAAACGTATTCTTAATTCAGACTTTAAAGAGAGCCTAACGGCTCTTTTTTTTGTTCTTGACTTTAGTTTAGCAAAAGCTAATATAGGTATTGATAATAAACCAACCAAGGCATCATCATGAATTTTAAAAATATTGTTTACGCAGGTTTACTTGCTTTAATCACTCAAATATCTGTAGCTGATACAGTATGGTTAGATGTGAGATCTGACTCAGAATATAAAATGGAACATATGAGTAGTTCTGTTCACCTACCTCATTCAGACATTTCAAAGCAGGCTGAAACGTTACTACCGAATAAAGATGATGAAATATTAGTGTATTGCCGCAGCGGTAACCGCGCAGGAAAAGCTGAAGTCGCACTTAAGAAACTAGGCTACACAAACGTAACCAATGTAGGTGGTTTAGGCGATGCTAAAACATTGAAGAAATCAAAGTACGACCAGTAAAATTTAGACCATAAAAAAGGGAGCCAATGGCTCCCTTTTTTATGGTCTTATCTTTCTAAAATCTTACTATTTACGCAAGTTTTGTACTGTACTGCTTTAAGCTATGAGAAAACTCTTCCAGTGCACGAATGCCGCTTTCTTCGGCTTCTTTACACCAGTCTTGCATAGCATGAAGTAATTCAT
The DNA here is from genome assembly GCA_034112345.1 of Bermanella sp. GTDB lineage: Bacteria > Pseudomonadota > Gammaproteobacteria > Pseudomonadales > Oceanobacteraceae > Bermanella. Next base: position 5,965 of record JAWUVN010000082.1, read on the forward strand.
CACGGCTAGCAGTACGTTTTTTCCATACTAGCTGTAACTCTTGCTTCATTTTATAGACTTTCTCAACCATTTCATCGTATTCAATTAGCTCGGCTAGTTGCTTACGGTATTGGTCTGTCATCAAAATTTCATCACGCGACAACAACTTTTTAGCGCGTTTCATAACCGGTGCCAGCTTAGTATTGGCTTCGTCTTTTTTCTCGTTAACAACGGGCTTAATAACCGACTGATAAAACTTAGCCATAATTTGAAAGCGGTTATTCGCTGCTGCTAATGCAGCATCTTGATCCAATTCTGTTTTTGTCATATCAACATGAACCACTGGTCCTTGACGAATATTTTTAACTAAACCCAGTCCTTTGAACATCTGAATGTACATCCAGCCAATATCAAATTCCCACGCCTTAACGGACAGTTTTGCAGAGTTAGGATAAGTATGGTGATTATTATGCAGCTCTTCACCACCAATCCAAATGGCTATCGGCGTAATGTTTCTTGATGCATCGGCACATTCAAAGTTTCTGTAACCAAATGCATGGCCAATACCATTAATAATGCCGGCTGCATGTACTGGCTGCCATAACATTTGAACAGCCCAAACAGTAATACCTATTGGCCCTAATAAAATAACATTCATAACTCCAAGAAGCGTGATCCCTAGATTTTTATGCTTTTCATAAATATTCACATCAACCCATGTTTCAGGTGTGCCCTTACCATAACGCTCAAGGGTTTCTTTTTTAGAGATTTCAGCTTTATATAGTTCCGCACCGGTTGTTAAAACTGTTTTTAAACCTTTAATAACAGGTGAATGAGGATCATCTTCAGTTTCACATTTAGCATGATGCTTTCTATGTACCGATATCCATTCTTTAGTAACGGTAGCCATTGTGAACCAACACCAAAATCTAAAAAAGTGCGCCAAAGCAGGATGCACGTCCATAGCTCTATGAGCCATAGCACGGTGTAAATACACAGTAATCGAGATAATGGAAATATGCGTCATGATCAAGGTGTATAAAACCACCTGCCACGCACTTAAATCCAATACACCGTTCACCAAGAAATCTGGAATATTCATATATTATTAACCTTATCTTTTAATTCTATCTATCTGAAGAAATCGAAGAACGCATTAAACAATGCTTATTCTGCTTCAATTCCAACAATCAACCAAGGGCCGCCATCACTTTGTTCAAGGTGCCATACATCGTATATCCCCTGCTCTTGGTTATTATCTAAATCTTTCATTTTGCCACGGAACAACACACTTAAAATGAAGCCGCCTTCTGTTTTCTGAGAACGCACAATATCGGCATTCAAATCTAATATTTCATTTCTTAAAATATCAGCATCTTGTTTGCGCTCGGCTTCAAGCTGCTGGTAAAGGCTAGGGTCTAGGTATTCTTTAACCGTTGACATATCCGCTTGATCCCAAGCTTTATGCACTAATCTGTAATGTTCCAATGCTCGACTAGCAAACCCATTTACATCAATATCTGTCGGTAAATCCATAGGGATATCGTCAGCATCTTGCCCCGAAGCCGCTGACGCATTTGACGACTCAAATGCCTGATGATTGGGCTGTGATGTCTCACGACTTTGATAACCCTGTTGTTGAGCGGCCACTTGCCTGCGCCCTGCAAACAGCTTAAATAAGATAAATCCAATTACTGCGAACAACAGCATGTCCATAAACTGAATGCCTTCAAATGCACCACTGCCTAATAAATAAGCAAACATACCGCCTGCCAATAAACCACCCATAAGGCCGCCCATGCCAGGTTTGCGACCAGCAGCTTTATTGCCCGCTAAACTAGAACCATTAGCTGGTACGGCTTTTTGTGGCGAAGCCTTCTTAATAGGGTTTACTTTAAACGCCTTACCAAAACCACCACTGCTAAAACGTTTGGCTTCAGCCGGCTCAGCCACTGATATAGAAAGGAATACAGCCATCATTAGGCTCAATACTGTCTTCATAAACTCAACATCAACTATTTATATTAAAATTATGGGAATGACCCAACAAAGGTGAACAAGTGTACACTGAATCACATTAGGAACCCAGACGAAGATGGACAATCATGTCTCAAACTGACCATCATCAGCTTTAACACTGTTAAGCCCATATTATCACTAAACTACCTTGCTACTCACCTGCAAACAAGTAGGCAACAGCAAACCCTACTACCCAGTTCTCATCCTGCTTAACAAGCGAACTGCTCTCAAACGAAGCGCCTTTAGCGTTAATGTAACGCATAAAGCCAGCTGCTAACCAGTTATCCCACAAAACCGCTGTACTGTAGTTAAATTGTATCCCGCCATAACCCGATTGACCCGAGTAGGCACTGCGCTGTGCGGTCACGTCTTTTAGGTCAACACCGTAGAAATAATCATGAAACTTTGAATCACCACTGCGTAATCCCAGCGAAATCTGCGGGCGCACCTCGTATTCACCCATCCAATAGCCTCGGCGCCATACCGCACTTGGGTTAAATGTTATTCCCTGATAATCGGCACTTGTAAAGTCAGTGCTGATGGCCGCACGTACAGGAAACGCTATAAAAAGAGCATTATCCTTGGATCGATCGCCTAAAAAATAATAATGTAAGGCTGGGCCACCTTCAATAATAAAGTCTAGATCGTCCATGCCGCTGCGGGCCTTGCTTTTATCACTGTCTACCTTAACAGAGCCGCCCAAGCTCAATTCTAAGCTCCAGTTGCCGCTGTGCCATAAATTACCCTGAATCAGATTTCGATCTATGGTGATTTTTTCACTGCGATAGCGTAAATATGGAAAAGGCACATAAAAGATTTCAGATTCATCACTGCCAATGTAATGCGGCAAATAGGAGGTTGCAGCGCCTATCCCTACTTCCAAGCCTGCATAGCTCAAAGCTGGAAATAATAGGCCTAACATTACAAATCGTTTCAGCATAATGATGTTTAAATCTCGTCTACACTTATAAAAAAGGATATTACTGTGCGAATACTATGAAACTCAATGAGATAATGCAAAGCCGAGTGGTTACCGTAGACGTTGATAGCTCCCTATGGGAGGTAAAAATGATTTTCGAAAACACAAAGTTTCACCACTTATTAGTCACCGAAGATAACAAATTGGTTGGCATCATCAGCGACCGCGATTATTTAAAAGCAGCCAGTCCTAATTTAGGCAGCGAAACCGCCACCAGTAAAGACCTAGACAGCCTGAATAAACGGGCCAATACCATAATGACTCGAAAGCTTCATACATTACATTCACAAGATTCTATTTTAGATGCCATCGCCCTATTCAATCATCAGAGTATTTCTTGTATACCCATTGTTGATTCTGAAAATACAATAGAAGGGATTATAAGCTGGCGAGACATTATGAAAATGATGTACAGAAAAATAGAAAGTCGACAGTAGAGCCTCAAACCTAACACTCAACACATAATCTCAGGCACATAATCTCAGGCACATAATAAGAGCGGGCTAACCCGCTCTTATTACTATTCAGATCACAAGTAACAATATAAAAACATTAGGTTTCAATATCTCTGACTTACTTAACGTTTAAGTAATATCAGCGCTTATTGTGCTTGGCCGCTGGGCGTGAACCAGACTGTCCTGCAGGCTTACGCGCAGATGGTCTACCCGACGGCTTATTTGATTTATTACCCGCCCCAGTACTGTTACCGCCATTACTTTTATTGCCAGCATCATTGGGCATTTTAGGTAAACCGTTATGCTGCGTTTTTGCATCAAAGGTTTTTTTAGGTCGCCCAGACTTTTCTGGTACAAACTTTTTACCTGCTCTGCGTGCGTCTTTCTCTTTACCCGATTCTGGCGGCACAAGATGTTTTGGACCACGACCAATCAAGTGTGACTTACCCATTTTCAATAAAGCTTTTCGCAACAAAGGCCAGCCTTCAGGGTCATGGTAGCGTAAAAATGCCTTATGCAATGCACGCTGATCTTTACTTTTTGCTGCAAAAACAGGCTCTGAGTTTTTAGCCTTTATAGGCTTTAAAGGGTTACGTTCAGTGGCAAACATGGTGCTTGCTGTGGCCATTGGACTGGGATAAAAATTTTGTACTTGATCCACTTTAAAATTATTTTCTTTTAACCAAATGGCTAAATTCATCATATCTTTATCCGTACTGCCTGGATGCGCACTGATAAAATACGGAATCAATTATTGCTTTTTACCCGCTTCTTTTGAATATTTTTCGAACATAGCTTTAAACTTATAGTATGTGTCCATACTCGGCTTCATCATCTTGGTTAATGGGCCGTTTTCACTGTGCTCAGGGGCAATTTTTAAATAGCCACCAACATGATGCGTCACCAATTCTTTGACATATTCTGGGTCTTCTACCGCCAAGTCATAACGTAAACCTGATGCGATAGCGATGTTTTTCACCCCTTTAATATCGCGGGCCTTACGATATAACTGCGTAGTGTGACTGTGATCAGTTTGTAAGCTACTGCAAATAGTGGGGTACACACAACTTGGACGGCGACAATTTTCTTCAATCACTTTTGACTTACAGTTTAAACGATACATGTTGGCGGTGGGGCCACCTAAATCGGAAATACTGCCCGTAAACCCAGGGGTCAAATCTCGTATATTTTCAATTTCATTTAATATGGATTTTTCAGAACGGCTTTGAATAATACGCCCTTCATGTTCCGTAATTGAACAAAAAGTACAACCACCAAAGCAACCACGCATGATATTCACACTAAAACGAATCATGTCATATGCCGGAATTTTAGCCTTACCATATACAGGATGGGGTGTACGCTTATAAGGTTGCTCGAACACCCAATCAAGCTCTTCTGTGCTTAGCGGAATAGGCGGAGGGTTCATCCAAACATCGTTACGACCATGAGCCTGTACCAATGCTCGTGCATTACCTGGATTGGTTTCTTTATGAAAAACACGGTCTAAATGCGCATACAAAGCAGGGTCTTTTTTCACCTGTTCTAAACTTGGCAATCGAATGTAACTGGCTTCGGGGTCCGTTTGTCGCATTTGTGTATGGGGCACAATTTGTATAATTTGTGCACCTTGGCTTTTTAAATCTCGGTCTTCTTGTTGCGCTTCAAGGTCAATCATTTCGTAAGGGCTTAAATGTTTTTTAACCGGCCCAGGTTGATCTAAATGGGTGCTGTCTATTTGTACCCATTGTTGAGGCAATTGTTTTTGTAAAAAACCGGTACCACGAACATTTTTAATTTGATCAATTTTTTCGCCTTGCCCTAAACGATGCGCCACATCAATCAGTGCGCGTTCGGCATTACCATAAAAAAGCATATCGGCTGTACTGTCTAATAATACACTGCCACGAATGCGATCTTGCCAATAGTCGTAATGGCTTAATCGACGCAAACTGGCTTCGATGCCACCCACAATAATAGGCACTTCTTTTTTATACACTTCACGTAATTTTTGCGTGTAAACCGTGACCGCGCGATCAGGTCGCTTGCCGCCTTCATTGCCAGGTGTATAAGCATCATCATGTCTAACACGTTTATCAGCGGTATATCGGTTAATGAGGCTGTCCATGTTGCCAGCAGACACACCAAAGAATAAATTGGGTTTGCCTAGCACTTTAAAGCTTTCTATATCCGTCCAATCTGGCTGGCAAATAAGCCCCACTCTAAAACCTTGTGCTTCTAGCGTGCGACCTATAACCGCCATACCAAAGCTTGGGTGATCCACATAAGCATCACCACACACAATGATGACATCGCAGCTGTCCCAACCTAATATATCCATTTCTTTTTTAGACATGGGCAAAAAAGGTGCTGGCTGAATATCATCTCGATATTTAGGAAAAGTGCGAATATCTTGTGGCAATGGCTGAACAGATACTGCTTTTTTAGGAGAAACAGACATATATATGGGTACTATTGAAGGATAAGGCGATTGTACGCTGATCAAAGGCAATTAAAAACCTTACCTAGGTAAGGGTTTTAATTGCCTAGACGGCTTAAATCTGGCTACTAAAAAGGGCATTCACAGAAAAAAGGCTTATATCTAAGTTTTTTCATACTGTCTCGACCACTAAAGATTAATGGGGATACACCCATACAGAAGTGCCGGCCGTGTCTAAACCCTTTATATGTAAAGCCCCTAGGCTGTTTTCTGGCTGACCCACATAAATACTTTGAATGGCAATATCTGCTTTAAAGTCTAAGTTCTCGATATATAAAGCCTCTACATCTGAACCATCAAAAGCCTTATGATCCAGTGTTTCTAATTTCATTTGAGTTAACCTTGCAGGGCCAACCGTGTCATCTATGCCGTCATTATCAGTATCAATGCCCTGATACACCATAAATCCGGCCAAACCAAATTCGTTGCCATCATCCACCCAAGCCACTTTATCAATGCTCAGCACAAAGCTGGCATCGATAATGGTGTTAGCGGATAAACCGGGTAAGCCTGTATCAGATAATAAATCGCTGCTCAGAATATCAATTCCCTGCTTACCAGCCCCTTCTATGGGCAAGACCTTAGAATAAAATGGTACCCAATTCCCATTGGCGGTTTGCTTACCATCATCCAATGTTGATAGGTTCATTGAGAACAACTGATTATTTGTTTCAACATTAGAATCTTGAATAAAGTTACTGATGTCTTCAATTAAAATTCCACCAGCGCTGTTATCTTTTCCTCCTAGATACACATCATTAACGATGACATCGATGCCATTTCCGTATTTATCACCTAGTTGCTCAATGGTAATAAACATGCCTGCTTTTGAATCAACATCGATCAAGATGTTATTAATCAATGCTAATTCACTGGCCAAAAATGGCGCATCCGACTGTATTTTATCAGTGGTCAAAGGGGTTTTACTGCTACCAATGTGCACACCAGATAAAAGCAAAGATCCTTCCGATCCCTCTTTTCCTGCGCCATCAGGATCTATGTATTCAAAATCAAAGCTGGTTTGTATTTCAAGGTCCAGCTCAATGCCTTGAGAAAGCTGTAAATCACTGGAATCAAGACCAATCAAATCTAATGGCGACACTCGAGGTTGAAGGTTGGAATGCTCAGAAAGTGACATGCTTTTACTGTCAGAGCGGGTAACTCGAGGTGTTACATCCGCTAGATTAATTTGACCATGCAAAGATTCTAACTCTGAATCGTTCAAGCCTAATAATGCAGATATAGAATAATGTGAAAATAACATTGCTGAGGACACAGCAAAAGAAATGAATATCCGTTTCATACAACCACCTAACACAGCAAGAGACAGGTCTTACCTTTAGGTTAGCTGGTGTTTTTTTATAACTGCGCTGCTTTCAATAGTGATTTTTCATATTAAGTAAATCTAATCAAACCAAACACTATATGAACATGCTTATTTGATTTGAATCGAGTCAATATTGATATCAATACCATTGCCAAATTGATCGCCAATTTGTTCAATACCAATAGCAATGCCATCACGGCCATCAACATCAAAGGTAATTCCACGAATTACGGCTGCTTGAGGGTTATTGATGTCATCTAAATGCCCCACTGATAAGCCTTTTAAGGTTACTGAACCTTGCGTGCCACTTGGGCCTGCGCCATCAATATCTACCCATGAAATTTGATCAATGTATAACTGAAGGTCAATATCCATAGTAATACCCGCACTGGCAGGGGTTGAATTTAACAGTGACCTAGAATCCATTTTTAAGGGTGTTAATACCGCACTAGAATCAGGAACAGCCAAGCCAATGTCGCTTTCTAGCCCACCTTGATCCAGCTGTGCAAAATGATTGCCCAGCAATGCATCCTCTAAAGGCTTTAATTCTGCGAAAACTTGTGCAGTAAAAGCCAGTAACGTACCTAATATCAAATGCTTCATAACAACCTCTTTGAAGTAGCACTATGCATAAAGTATAAACCAAAAAAACCCCGGCAAGCCGGGGTTTTTCTTTTGCTTACTTAAGTAAACATTACCGTCAGATTATTGCCCGTAAACGAATACTGAAGTACCTGACATGTCGATATCTTTGATCAATACAGAACCTAGGCTAGCAGCAGAAATTGCATCTACTTCAGCTGTAAGAATATCATTATCGTGATCAACCATGTTAGTACCGTCTAGGTATAAGCTACCCATCATGATAGTACCTTGTAGCTTAAGACCAGAGATCTGTAAAGCTGCAACATCAGCAGTAGCAACACCAGCATCAGTAGCTGTATTGTTCCAAGATTGGTGCTGAACAACGTCGATATTCATTTCAAAATGCATACCTTCGATTACGTCAGAAATACCATCTGCATTTGTATCAACGCCATGGAAGAAACCAAGGTCAGCAATACCGAACTCATTACCTTCGTCAACCCATGC
>JAWUVN010000083.1:0-29901 GCA_034112345.1 Bermanella sp.
GCTCTACCGTGATCATGAATTTCAACTAACGCAGCGTGTAAGCTTTTAACGGTCTTATCGTAGTCAGATTCATTAACAATGAACTGCATGTCTACTTGACGCATTGTTTGATGCACCGCTAATACGCTTACGTTTTCTGATGCTACTGCTTGTACTGCTTTGGCAAGAATACCCGATATTTTCATGTCGCTGCCAATGGCAGAAACTATGGCTACTTTCTGCTGATCCACTTCGGCACTTGGAAAGTGTTCTTCGATCGCGGTGCGAATGCGCTTAACCGTTTTTAAGTTAGTCGATAGATAATGCGTAATTGTATTGGCGTTCATGTCTTTTGAAACAATGTGCGCTTTGAATCGACTAATAATAGCCAGAAGATCTGTGTCGTAATCGTGCAAGCTACCTGACATGTCTTGATCAAAAACTTCTAGTGCAAAAATACCTTTGCAACCCGCAATAATTTCAACACATGGGGAGTCGCTGATGTAATCACCCGTGATTAACGTACCCGCATGCTCAGGTTCAAACGTGTTTTTAACGCGAAGTGGAATATTGTGCTGACGCAAACCTTTAGCCGCTTTAGGATGAATTGCTTCCATACCTAAATTTGCAAGCTGGTCGGCTACATCATAATTGGTTCGACCAATCGGTACAGCATTGTCTTCGCCTACCAATCTTGGATCGGCACTGCTTAAGTGGAATTCTTTATGGATGACGGCTTCTTTTGCATTCGTTAATACAGCTAAACGGCTGAATATCATTTCGCTATAGCCACGATTAAAAGACGACATCAAACCTTGGTCACTGTGGGCATAACCTGTAACAATTGGTAGCTGTGTATTTAGATCAATTTTAGCAAAGGCTTGTTGAATTCGATCATCTAACGACATGTGTTGACTTGTACGCCAACCGGTTAGGTCAACAAAGCATGCGTTCACACCATCACGCTTTAATAAGTCGGCGGTATTCCACGCGCTGTGCGCTTCACCAATACTGGCTAGCATTTCTCGCACAGTCTCTAGGTGAGATTTTAATTCGAAGTGCCCATGCTGACATAAGCTTTGAAGATCTAGCAAACATTGTTTAGCGTCTGTTAGCCTTTCATCTAAAAATTTATTGGCTTTTGATAATCGAGACTCTTCACCAAACAATTGTTTATTAATCGCGTACAAGTCTTGCGCTAAGTCATCAAATTTTTGCATCCAGCTGTCGTTTTCCATGCTGTTGGCAAATAATTCGTATACACCTGGCTGACCACTTTTTTTATGTTCTAGCAATTGGTCGGTTACACCGCCGTATGCCGAAACAACAAAAACACGTTGATAAAGTTGCTTATCAGCGCCACCCAACACAATGTTATTACGAACTGATTCGTAATTAGACATTGAGGTGCCACCGATTTTCTCAATTGTATGTGAATTCTTAAGACTCATTTTTACCCTACTTCATTAACCAACAATCATAAAACCTGCAAAAACCAAACGCAGGAATAAATACACTTAATATAATGGTTGTTAAATAGTGTCTGCCTCAAGTTCGTATGCACCGTCTTTATTATGTACTTCTTTACCATTCAACGGAGGGTTGAATACACACGCCATTTTCATTTCTTCTGTAGCGCGAAGTATATGTTCATCATGCTGATCTAAAATATAAAGCGTGCCTTCTTCAATTGGAAAGATAACACCGTCTGCTAAACGCTCGATTTCACCTTTACCAGACATGCAGTAAACTGATTCTAAATGATTTTGATAGTGCATTCTAAAATCAGCACCCTTGTAGATAGTTGTAATATGGAATGAAAAACCCATATTGTCTTCTTTAAGTAATAGGCGCGTGCTTTCCCAGTTTCCATCTGGTGAAACTACTTTACGGTTAGTTTCATTTGCACTGTTTAAATCTCTAACAATCATTTAATAATCCTAAAATTCACAATTAATATAAAATAGAAAAACATAAAAAATCCCTAGCAAACATCGCTAAGGATAATCGTTCAACACAATATTTTAGTTGTCTTGAAAGTACAGTTTTTCTTCAGGAATCTCATCTTCTTTAGCGCACACTTCTTTCACGCACTCTTTAATAATATCGATGCCTTTAGCCAAGTTTTCTTGGGTAATGGTTAACGGGCAGAATAATTTCACTATGTGATCATCTGCACCACTGGTTTCTATAATCAAGCCTTTCTTAAAGGCTGTTTTAGTAATCTTACCTGCAATCTCGCCATTTACGCAGTTAATGCCCTGAAACATCCCGCGACCTTTCACTGTGAAGTTACCTTCACCGTATTGAGCTACAATTTCATCTAGCTGCTCAGAAATGAACCGGCCTTTGCGTTTCACTTCTTCAGAGAATTTGTTATCGCTCCAGTAGTGATCTATGGCTAGTTTAGCCGTTATAAACGCTAAGTTATTACCACGGAAAGTACCGTTGTGCTCACCTGGCTTCCAGTGATCAAGTTCTGGTTTAATCAATACAACCGCAAATGGTAACCCGTAACCACTTAACGATTTAGACATAGTAATAATATCAGGTTTAATACCGGCTTCTTCAAAGCTAAAGTAATCACCCGTACGACCACAACCTGCTTGAATATCATCAACGATCAATAAAAGACCGTGCTTACGACATACTTTTTCTAGATTTTGTAACCATGTAATTTGTGCTGCGTTTACACCGCCTTCGCCTTGAACGGTTTCTACGATAACACCTGCAGGAGAATTAATACCACTGCTTGAATCAGATAATACCTTGTCTAGGTATTCAGTTGTATCAATGCCATCGCCTAAATAGCCATCAAACGGTAAGCGGTGTGTGCCACTTAAGCTTACGCCAGCGGCATCGCGGTGATGTGAATTACCCGTTGCTGATAACGCCCCTAGGCTTACCCCGTGAAATCCGTTAGTAAAGGTTACTATGTTTTGCTGACCTGTTACGTTCCGTGCCAGTTTCATGGCTGCTTCAACAGCGTTAGTACCTGTTGGCCCTGTAAATTGAACCATGTATTCCATGCTTCTTGGTTTTAATATTTTTTCATTAAACGTATCAAGAAACTCACCCTTGGCCTTGGTATGCATATCTAAGCCGTGTGTGATGCCATCGTTTTGAATATATTCAATCAAGGTTTGCTTGAATAAATCATTGTTATGGCCGTAATTTAGCGTGCCAGCACCCGCTAAAAAGTCTAAATATTTATTGCCTTCTTCATCCCACATAAACTCATCTTTCGCGCGATTAAATACGCAAGGGAATGAACGTGCATAACTTTGAACTTCTGATTCTATTTCTTTAAAAATTTTCATTATTTATCTACTTCTTGATCAATATTAAATGGCCCAATAGTCACTAGGGCCTCTGAATCATGCAGTCCATCGAAATGCTTATCTTTGTCTAACCATATTGACGAGGTTAATTCGGCTGAAAGCGTTTCGGCTAATCTTTTAAATAAAGCCCAAGAGCCTTTATTGTCTTCTGTAATCGTGGTTTCTAGGGTGTTAATATTTTTACACTGAGGACGCTTTAGAATATCTATTAGCATGCGAGACGCCATGCCCATTCCTCGGGCTTTTTCATCAACCGCCACCTGCCACACAAATAATGTATCTGGCTGCTCTGGTTTTTTGTAAGCTGAAATAAAACCGACTATTTCTCCATCCATCTCTGCCATAACGGAGGTGTCGAAAAAGTGGCCACACTGCAAAAAATTGCAATAACTAGAGTTGGTATCTAAAGGCGGGCAACGCTCTATCAGATGATAAACAGACATTCCGTCATCAAGGGTTGGCGGACGTATGTTGACACTCTTTAATAATTCCAAGGTTACTCCATTCAAAATACTAATTATTAGAACACTAAGCATATATCAACTTGAAAATTGAGTTTATTAGCATAAAAACTGACAGATCCTTCCATAAAACAAGGTCGAATCAGAGTAAACTCAAGATATTTGCTTAGTACACTAAACATAGTACACTAATTGAGTGATTGTATCTAGATCAATAAATGATCAGACTGAGTAAGAAGGGGGATTTCTGCAATTTTTCAGGGCATTTGATGGCTTGATTATTCTAGAGTGCTCGGCTTTGCACCGATATATGCCACTAAATTCATGACTCGCGTATAAACAACTTGGTTTAGTACACTAAAGATTAAGTTTATAATGCAGAAATCGATTTGATTGAGCACAATGTCTCAACCCCATTAATAAGGGTCGTTGATTAAAACAACATATAGAGAACCGCACTTGAAAAGTATTGAAGCCGTTTTAGTTGCCTTACGTCGAGTTATTCGCGCCACTGATTTGCATTCTAAACACCTTGCTAAGACCACAGGCCTGACTGCGCCTCAAATTCTATTACTGCAAACGATCCGTGATAAAGGCGAAGTTACCATTGGTCAAATTGCCAACGAGATGAGCTTAAGCCAAGCTACCGTAACAACAATTCTAGATCGACTAGAAAAGCGTCACTTGGTTTATCGCGAACGCTCAAAACAAGATAAACGAAAAGTACACGCTCATCTAACCGATGAAGCCCTCGAAACCCGAAAAAGCGCCCCTATTCCACTGCAAGATCAATTCACGCGACAGTTTGCGGATTTACAAGAGTGGGAACAAACTATGATTATCTCGTCTCTACAGCGAGTGGCACAGATGATGGACGCACAACACATTGATGCATCGCCAGTATTAGATGTGGGCATACTAGATCGGAATGACAACACTGATGATAAGCAGGGTGCTTATCCCAGTGGCTCTGAATAATTGTGACACAGCAAGGTTAGTTATTACGTGACATGACTAACCTTGAGTTGCGGTTAAATACTTACTTATCTTTTCTTCCATTTCAGACAACTGCAGCGGCTTAACTAAGTAGTCATTCATTCCAGCGTGATTGGCGCGCATGATATCTTCTGAAAGTGCGTTGGCTGACAAACCACACACTATTAAATCCTTGTAACCTTTTTCACGGATTTTCTGGGTTGCTTCATAACCATCCATAATTGGCATTTGCACATCCATAAGCACCATGTCATATACTTGGTCGCTGCATACTTTACTCACCGCTACTTTTCCATTTTCAGCCAGATCAAATGTTAGTCCTAGACTTTCAAGCATATCCCCTGCAACTAATTGATTGATCGTATTATCTTCTACCAGAAGTATATGCCCCTGATATTTACTGGTTTGATTATTTTCTTTTTTGGACGTATCTGCTGCCACTTTAATGCCAAATAAGCGCAGAAAATAGTCTTTCGCATAACTGGGTGGAAACGGCTGAACTAGCGATGGAAGATCCCATTCGCTTACAATATATTGCTTTATGTCTTGCCCATTTGTTGGCAATAAAAACCCCACAGAAATGCCCGCATCCTTCATACCTGAAATGTCTGCAGCAATGCTTTTTAAATACTCAAGACTGGATACCTGCACTAACATTGGTGGCGTATCTGCTATGGATACATGTTTACTTAAATCGGTGTGCGGTAATGGTGAAGCCACTAAGCCAAGGTTTTTTAATAATTCAGGCAGCTCTGTCTCGGATGGGTCTTCGAGCATATAGGTCACATGATGTGACGCCAGCTCTGGCAAGTCATAAATAAATTGATTACTGGATTGCTCAGAGGGTATTTTAAAAGACACTGTGGTGCCTTTATTCATTACAGACTCTAACGATACCTCACCATCCATTAGTTTAATCAATTGCTTAACAATGGTTAAACCCAAGCCCGTGCCACCGTATTTACGACTGGTCGATCCATCAGCTTGTGTAAACGATTGAAAAATTGTACTGGTTTGCTCTGGTGTCATTCCAATGCCTGTATCTGCCACTACAAACAACAAGTGCCCCTCTTGGTAATCAATGTTCACTTGCAACCGACCTTTCTCGGTAAATTTAATAGCGTTACTGCAAATATTCATCAATATTTGACTAATACGCAGCGGGTCACCTAATAAATAATGGGGGATACGGTCTGATATATTAATTCTAAATTCCAAACCTTTTTCGTTAACTCTAACAATCATTGCTGATATTAAATTTTCTACCACTGTGTTTATTTCGAAATCGGCTTGCTCTATTTCCATTTTACCGGCTTCAATTTTTGAAAAATCTAAAATATCGTTAATGACATTCATCATTATTTGCCCTGAATAGGCAATTCTATGCAAATAACGCTCTTGCTTGTTCGTTAAATCGGTTTTCAATACTAGGTCTACCAATCCTACTATTCCATTCATAGGCGTGCGGATTTCATGACTCATATTCGCTAAGAACATGCTTTTTGCTTGCGCGGCTTTTTCCGCTTTTTCTTTCTGTTTTTCAAGCTGAATATTCATTACCTCTTGATTCGCGATCATATCTTGCGATCGCTCTAAGAGCTCATGTGTGAGTTTATTTTTTTTATGAAATACAGCGGCTGCTTTTGCCAACTCGCCTATTTCATCTGATCGTTCGGTGCTTGGTATGCGATCAACTTCATCACCTTTTGCCAAGATATTAAATACGCCTGTGATCCCTTCTATGGGAGAAAAAATTCGTTTAGATAAGAACCATGCAATAATCGTAATAATAAAAATAGAAATGATGGCCATAATATTATGTCTTGCACTGATGTCCCCGGTAGTTTCTCGGGTTTCATAAATTAGATCATTCTTTTCTAACTCTACTTCTTTTCTTATTTTTTCAGACAGGTATAAGAACTCATTAGCCGACCCAGCCATAACCACATTAACTAAATAGACATAACCTCGAGTAACATGGGTTAAGCGTATAAATCGACTTTTCAACTGATCATTTAAGATTAAAAGGTTTTTACTTTTAGAGTGTGCTGTAAATATTTTTTTCATTCCTAATGATTCAGACTTAAAACGGTCTAAGGCTTCAATACTTGGGGATATTTGATAATCTTTGAATGATCTTAGTAGTAATGAAATATGTAATTTAATTTCAACTAACTCATTTGAACGTTCTAAATATAAGGTTTCTACTCCGGCCAGTAGTTTGTCTAATTTAGTATTAATTTCTAATATTATTTCTTCACGCTTTTCTCGGCCGTTAATAACACCCGAAAAATTGTCTTGATAATCATTTAGATGCCCTGCCATTCTTGTCACAAGGTTCTCATCTACTTTTAAGCGAGAATCGAGGGCTATATGTTGATAAAAAATATCTAACTTTTTTTCTACACGATCCATGATCCTATAAAATCGTTGAACTGATGTATCACTGGCCGTTTCTTTGTAAATCAATACATTGCGCTGTAAATCAATAATGTCTCGCTCAAGCTCATAGACCAGGCCAACATTATCATACGATTTAGTAATGCTATTTTGATTTTCAGTAAACGTAGTTAAGCTATCACGAGACAGCCATAGCTGCGTGAGAAAAACCACTGCCAATATCAGCAGTACGAAAACAACTTGTCCGTATAACGATCGGATCAAAATTTATTCACCTTAGGCACTGATAAATTCATACCATTTCTGCAAACTGTATTCATAAGTAGGCATAACCGTATTCCACACTGCAACATGACTAAAACGGTTTTCGTAACTACCGCCACGACGAATATCCCCAGGATGAACTGAGACTTTTCCATCAGTGCCTTTTAGAGCTTCAGATGCGGCTTTGCCTGCATACCAATAATCCCATTCGGCTTGAGACAAGAATTGTTTAGAGCGCTCTGCATTCGAGATGTAATACCCTTGGCGAGCAATGAATGCGCCGGGCCAACCCGAAAGCCACCAATTCATATACTCATAAGCGGCGTCTTTTTGCTTGCCATGTGTTTCTGACGACAAGCACATAACACCATACCAACCCCGATAACCTTCTTTAGGGGCGGCATATGTAACGGGGATTCCCTGGCCATTTAATGCGGATACGGCTGGCGAGAACATGCTTTCAATAACGACTCGATCCGACGCCATAAAATCAACTGATTCGGGGACTGATGTCCAAAAACCACTAAAATGGCCATCTTTCTTCATGCTAATCAGTACATCAAACAAGCGATCTAATTCGAGCTTGGTAATGGAGCCGATATCAACAAATTTAACCAAACCCTGTGCTTGTGCTGCCAATGCTAGATCAAATATTCCAATAGTAGGCGCGTTAACAATACCCACCTTTCCAGCATACTTTTTATCTAGCAGCCAACCCCAACTTTCGGTTTCATAAGGTATGCCTTTTTCGATCACATTGGTGTTGTAACCAAACGAATCTACGTTATGCACATAAGGTAAGAAACTGGCTTTATTCGTGACCTGAGTACCCAGCTCACCATCGTCTTGAACATGTAATAATGTATGAGGCGCATCGCCAGCCCCTATTTTTGCATCTGCGGTTAAACGGCCAGTTTTAGGCAGGCTATTTATTTCATTCCAATGGGTTATACGATCAGTATCAATGGATTGTATTGAGCCTGAGCTCCATAGCACATGCATGCTATTAGACCATTGCTCATAAAGATCAAACGAACCAGGTGACACCGACGCTTTTTGAAGCACGGCGGCACTGCCTCTCGGTTCAAACTCTATTTCAATACCTAGGTCTGCCATAGCTTGCTGACGAAGCTCTTCTTGCAGTGTGACATGTGTGCCCAATACTCGGATTGTGGTTTTGGTTCTTGAGAACACATAAGGCGCTTTACCTGCCAAGCAAACCGCAGCGCCTGTTTTAGCAATTGTGGATAAGGTTTTACGCTTGCTTGGGTCTATTGGCTCACTTGATTTCATGACTTATCCACAGTTACTTTTACCTCATTAAAGTATAGACAGATTACCGCACAAGCAAGATATTTCCTGCCGTTAAAATATCAAATACCCCTCAAAATACATGAATGCACACATAGCGCTTTCAGCCGTCACAATAAAATATAGGGGCTGTGCGAAAAACTCATTTAAAGGTAAGCTGTGGCAAAAAATAAGAACGAGGCACTGTAATGCTAAACACTCTATTTAAATCCTTTTTAAAAACCATGCTTGCCATATTAGCGCTATTGATAACGGCCTATGTATTATTAGGCGGCTCCTCTGGACTGGTCAGTTTATGGCTGCCTGATTTTCCACAACTGCCCGAACCTAAAAACCAGTTAACCGTAAAAGATCAGGGGGAGATATATTTTCAATCCAGCAGCCCCTTCGACCTAGATGTTCTATTGTCGGATGAAGTCCCTTTACAGACCACCAGCTTCGGCACGCTGCATTTGCCTAAACAAGCCACACCCGAGCAACCGGTGGCCGTTATGGTATTACTGCATGGCAGCAGTGGCTTAGGCAGTGGCCGCGAAGATGCTTATGTTCAAATTTTGAATGACGCTGGCATAGGGGCATTTGTATTGGATTATTACGGGTCAAGAGGCCTAACCCCTGACATGCATTACATGGCAAAGTTGTTTGCCGTATCTGAAATAGAAGCCCTTAGTGATGCTTACCACGCACTCGCCTTGTTAAAAACACACCCTGCCATTAATCCTAATCGTATTGGCTTAGCTGGGTTTAGTTATGGAGGCATGGCCATTCGCTTGGCCATGGCGGACCGTATTCAATCGGCCTTTAAAGAAGACAAGGGTTTTGCTGTGTTTGCTGATTTTTATGGCCCGTGCTTTCAAGTGCCCAATATGGTGAGCACCAATGGCGCGCCACTGTTAACCTTACGGGGTGACAATGATGGCTCTAATGTTTTAAGCGACTGTAAAAATAGAGAAGCTGAAATTCAACAAGCTGGGTCGGTGGTAGAAGCTCATATATTTGAAGGCGCCCCTCATGCTTGGGACACAAGCGATCATGCTGCAAAGATGTGGCCTGACTCCCCGTATATTGCCAACTGTGAAGTGCATTACAATCAACAAGGGCAAAGCATGCTTAATGGTGAAACGCTTATTTTTCTACCGTTAAACGCCGAACGCTCTGAACGAGTGGTGGCTAGGTTTTTATCTCAAGTTGATTTAATGGACTGCTTGCAATATGGCTACGTGAGTGGACAAGATGTGAGCGTTATGAACAAATCGACGCCCATTTTTTTAGATTTTTTGAAAAGGCATTTGTAGAACATCAATATTTTTAATGTTAACTGTATAAACTTGTTCTCGAAAGACCACATAAAAAAGGCCGCTATATTAGCGGCCTTTTTATTTTCACCTACATCAACATCGATTACAGAATGGTATTCAGCACTGGCCAAATCAAATCTGATAATGTCTTTGAACCAGCGGCCGTTGGGTGAATATTATCACTTAATACATGGCTGGCTGGCACCATGCCACGAGGGTCAAGGAACGTACAGTTAGAGGTTGAATTATTACATGCATCTCTTAAACGATCATCGCCGTAGTTTAACGCGCCTTCAAGGTTTGCATTACCACGTGGTAGCTCGTAATAGCCTAAGAAAATAATGTCATCTACACCTTCGCTACCCATTGTGTTTAATAAATTAACAGCTTTGACGTAAGTGTTGTTTACAAGATTACGACAGCTGCGGCTAATGCTCCAGCGCCACCAATGTGTACGACATCCGTATGGGTCTAACAATATGGCTGGAATCAAAAGATCATTACCGCCACCATTCATTACGGCAATATCAATATTCGGGTTACTTGCTTTTGCATCGGCATATTGGTTTTCTACTGAACGGGCAATTACACCACCAGAAATTTCGGCACCACTTTGCGTGTAGTTACGAAAAGTTTGTCCGGCTTGCGCTTCTAGATTGGCTTGAATATCACCTGACAAATCAAATATAGAATCACCTAGGGTGACTACATCATTTCGATCGGCTGAGTTCACATAGTCATTTCCACCACAGGCAATGAGTGAGAGCATCAGTGCCGCACTTGCAAAGGCCTTTGCAGAGTGCGTTATATGTTTTATTAGCTTCATGTGTTTCTCCTTATTATTGTTTTGTCGTCAGACTTAAGGAGTGTAGGAGGGTTTATTTTTGTACCATAATAAAAAAGCGAACACATTTTAAGATGTGTTCGCTGTTGCCTGTATTTGAGTATTTATTATGTAAGTTTTATTAAAATTTGGTACATATGTATTTCATTGATTAGACCAAACTAGTTACTACCGTAAAGCCTTGGCCTATTATACCTATAGAAATCGGCTTGCTCTTCTTTTTCTATGGTGGCGGCTTCATGCTTAAAATATTTATCCCTAAGATCGATTAGCTTTTCCTTCAGCTCAGAGCCGCTATATAAGTTCACAACCTGGTCACGGGCTAACATATATTCGTAACCATTTTTCCAGCGGGTTTCGTTGTCTTTATCTTGTTGCGCCAACTCTTTAATGCGCTCAGGTGTAAAGCCCAATTTCCGACGGCTTTCTGCTAATGCATTTTCTCGCTCAGGTTCACTCATTTTTTCTAAATCTGTTTGCACACTGTCTAAGTGAAAGTAGATATCGGCGACCATCCCCTTACTAATTAAAAAATCACTGTGCTCATCACCGTATTGCTGATTAATGCTCTCGGTTAAAATATTGAGCCTGTCTGTCATGGACAATTCATTGGCTTGGTGCAGCAATGCTAAGGTTTCTTGTATATTTTTTTGTTTATTTTCTTCGCCCTCTAGCTCTTGCTGCCAAATTTCTTGGGCCAGATCGCCAAATAGATCAGTTCGCTTTTCCCATAAGGTGCCTTTTCGGGTTAAGGGGTTCATATTATTTAGTGTTAAAAGCATGTCCACATGCCATTCATTATACTGCCGCATATTATCCAGTAGGGCGAAGATTCCATTAGCATAGTTTGGGAAAGCGGTGCGCATAATTTGTTGAAATACAGATTCGCCTTTTACTGGAAATTCCTCCAATACGAATAATCTAAAATCAGCCATGCTCAATTGCACTAGGACAGAGGATATTTCATGACCATGCTGTTGCTTCATTCGCTCAGAAAAAGAATTAATAAATACTTGTATGTCATCTATTTTTTCAAAAGGTATGCCGAGAGAATTTTGAGTCTGTGATTTTATCTGAACACTTTTTGATGCTGAATTATCATTTATAATGTTCACACTGGGCTGGTATACCCAAATAAAATACCCAATTACACTTATGCAAATTGATCCAGCTAACACCTTACTTATTATTTTTTTCATGATTGCCTTCTTTAAAAATTAATTAGGACATGTAAACACCCCAATTACCGCCTAAGAACCATTTAAACTAATTGATTAAAGTAGACCTTGCAACCTAAGCCAAACTGAATCAACCAGTACTTAGGAACTTTCTGATATGTTCTATATATCATCGTCTACTACAAAGTTCGTAAGAATGCTGTCACGAAATCCGACAGGGTCACAACTACCGTTGGTATAACTATAAACTTCAGCAAAGCTGATTCGCACCAAATTATAACGCCCACTAAGTTAGCGTTAGTACGTGGCAATTCACAGCACCTCAAATACACAACACTTATGACAATATTCAAACCCATATATGCATTAGGTTAACGTACGGATGCATAGATTATTCACTAAGTTTTTACAACGACTGCAGGAAATCATGATTATATTAGCTTTATGCATCCTCTATATAATATATGGTTATTTTAAGGACTAACATTCTAGCTTAGGTTTTCGTTCAACATGAGAAAGTTATACGAACGTTTCACTTAAATCGTTCGTTATTAACCATAATGTCCTACTTTTACCTAGAGTTTTTATCCCTATTAAGGGATATTAATAACAATAACAATAAAAAATACGCTCTAAGGTCAGATGCCCGTCTGAAAGGGATTAATATGATAAGTGATATATATTTTCGCTTACTGCTCCATATAATTAATAGCGACCCTAGCATTACTGAACAACCTCTCAGCCCTAAAGATTTGTGTTTTGAAGGGGAGTATATCGCAACAAAGTATTTTTCATATTTAATAGATTTTATCTATAAGCACAATATAGATTCAAATATGGGATTTATCTATGGTAAAGATGTTGTTGCGTTAAACTTGTGTGACTTTTTTAAAATGATCACCACCGCAGAAACCGTTGAAGAGTGCTTAGAGGCCACTGTAAAAATTTATCATATTTTTGGTTTAAAACCTTACCCCGTCATTTTCAAAGGCCAAAAAGTATCGTCACTTGCGATTGCTTTTCCTTATGAGCATTCGAACTGTGAATATGTACGTCGATTTACCTGCGAAGTATTTTTTAGTTATGGGTTAGATTTATTTAAAAAATCGGTCTCTAAAAATGCCAAGCCAATCCGTATCTTTTTAGATTACCCAAAGCCCATTTACTCCAAACACTATGAGATACTTTTTGATTGCGAAATAATTTATAATTCTCCAGTTGCATTGATTGAATTCCCTAGCAGTATGCTGCATGCATCCTTACCTAGTCACAATAAACCGTTACATAATATTTATATGGAAAAAGCATTTGAGCAATGGTCTGACACTAAACGCAGTCAAAGTTTTCGGTATAGAGCGATAACCCAACTTATGAGCCAATCACCGTATAATTTCAACAGTTCTAATTTAGCCTCTGCTATGAGTATCTCTACTCGTGGATTACAAAAGCGCTTAGCTGCGGAAGGCAGTTCGTATTCTCAGGTGTCTAAATTGGCGAGAAGAGAGCTCGTTAAAATCTGTTTATTTCAAAAAGGAATGGATTTTGAAGAGACTGCTAAAATACTGGGGTTTCAAACGCAAGTGAGCTTTAGGAAATTTTTCAAAGATCAATTCGGAGATAGCCCTAAGGCTTACCTCCTATCAAAACCCGAACAGCTGGAACCAGCTTAGTTTTACTTTTCTCTATTTTGTGAATCAGTAAATTCGATCTAACATGACGTTAAGTTGAGTCAACGAAAGTGAGAACTCACTTTTTGTCCATGCGTTTACTAAACCGTGATTCGGTTTATAAACAGAGCAGCGCACTGCGTATTCATTTTTAGATAAGCCCCGTTCAATGTTCTGATCACTGCAAAACTTATCTATCCAAGCTTTGTCTAAGTCTTGCTTAATCTGTTTAGCCAACCCATTTGAAATTGTATTTTTCCAAGCCTGCTTATTCTTAAATTTAGCCCTAAGTGGAGAAATCCCTTGTGCTTTGAAATACGTATTATGCGACGGTAATAACTGCTTTTGTCTAGATGATTGGTTGTTCGCTTTTACCTTGCGCTGAGCTACCAAGCCATTAACAGACACGGAGTGAGATGAAACTTCAGTGTATTCTTTACCTGAAAACGAAACCGACTTTGGTACTTTTTTACGATGAACTAATTTACGAATGGTTTTTTTAGGGTTCTTTGGGTCCTTTATTAATTCTAAGGTTTCATCATATGCCATAAACTTACGGGTAAATGTTTTAGACCTAGAAGACACAGAATAATCAATACGACCACTCATAGTTAAAGCCAAAGGGGCTGTTGCGTCGTCACTGAACCAAGGATGATTTTTGATATTACGCTCTATATGATGCGCAATCTGTTTACCTGAAATTCCAGCATCACGGGAAATTTTTAAACGACCATATGATAAATTAGGGTTTTTATAGCGACTACTGTCTTGTGCTAGTGTGTAATTCCCCTTGGTAGAAAATACACCACAGTACGATACCCACACCTCATATAAATAGTAACTTTGCTTGGTCAGCTGCTGCTTCATATCGGCACATTGCTTCTGCCCTTGTTTAAGCAATTTTGGTTTATATAGCTTAATCGCTTGGTCTGCTCCACCGGCATCCAATATGTAATTAAATTGTTTTAGCGTATAAAAAAAAGTGTTGTGATCTTCGCGCTTAGCTATACTGGTAAGCTCTTTTTTTAACCAAATCCCGCCTTCGAACACTTCATCATTAATAGTGGCTTTAACGCCGCTGTCTGCAATTATTTTCCAGCGTTTAATATTATGAAGGCTTTGATTCAACACAATCGCGGCAGCACGGTTTTGATTAGATTGTCGCTGAAGCCGTACCTTAATCAAATTAGCCATGACCATACGCGTTCTGGCTTCGTATAATTTGATCGCCACATCAGTATCGCCTGGGTCATCTTGCATGGCTTTTTCATAATAACGAACCGCCTCATCAAACTGCTCGGCCTCCATCATGTTATTGCCTTTACTTAAGTTGCTTGAACAAGCCACTAAGAAATACGACATTAACAATAAGATAATTACCCGCATATCTATAACCTCTAATATAAATTTGAATTTAGATCCTACAGTAAGTTAAGGCGTTCGTGCAGTCACCAGCAACATTCATTGAATAACAATATTATGTATACACCATAGAATGCCCTACCGGCCTGTCTGCATGATGCTTTCGTACAAAACCTCAAGTTATATATTAGACAAAGATATTCCTGAACATTATCGGGGCATCCTAACCAACTGGTTAGTTTTTTGATAGAATCCTGTCACAACACTGCCTAGACACATTCGGCTAAATTCGATTCTTAGGTAAATTTCAATATATAGTGATCCAATAACCAAGGTCATTAAATACAGGCGAACACTCTCATGCTTGAAAAATTATTCAAACTGAACCATTTTGGAACTACTCCAAAAATCGAAATCATGGCGGGGATCACCACTTACCTAACCATGGCTTACATTATATTTGTTAACCCAGCTATGCTGGCCGATGCAGGTATGGATAAAGGCGCTGTATTTGTTGCCACATGTTTAGCCGCTGCGGCCGGTTGTTTTATCATGGGCCTTTGGGCAAACCTGCCTATCGCACTAGCGCCTGGCATGGGTTTAAACGCATTTTTCACTTACGGTGTTGTTTTGGGAATGGGGCATGCTTGGGAAACAGCCCTTGGTGCAGTATTTTTAAGCGGAATCATTTTTCTACTGCTGAGCTTATTTAAAGTTCGTGAAATGATCATTAATGCCATTCCAAATACATTAAAGCTAGCCATTGCGGCAGGTATTGGTGCGTTCTTAGCGCTGATCGCCCTTAAGAGCTCTGGTATTATTGTCGCTCACCCAGCCACACTTGTTGGTCTTGGTGACCTTACTAGTCTTTCTCCAGCCATGACCTTTATTGGCTTTTTAGCCATCATTGCTGCTGTACAGCGTAATATTCCTGGTGCCGTTATGCTTGTTGTTTTAGGCATCACTGTTATTGGCTTACTTGCTGGCGACGTGACTTACGGCGGCTTAGTTTCTGCCCCACCATCCATTGCCCCTACTTTCATGAAAATGGACATTGCCGCGGCATTTGATGTGACCATGTTAAGCGTAATTTTTGCCTTCTTATTTGTGGATTTATTCGATACCAGCGGTACTTTAATTGCGGTTACACAGCGTGCAGGCATTACTGAAAAAGACGGATCGGTTCCTAATCTGGGTAAAGCACTTGTGGCGGATAGTTCTGCCACTATTGTTGGCGCTGCATTAGGTACGTCATCTACCACGTCGTACATTGAATCGGCTTCTGGTGTGGCTGCTGGTGGTCGTACTGGCCTAACAGCCGTTACGGTTGGTGTATTATTTGTGTTATCGATGTTTTTCGCACCGCTTGCAGGCATGATTCCTGTTTATGCCACTACAGGCGCCATCTTATACGTATCCGTACTTATGATGTTCACACTTAAAGATGTTAAGTGGGATGACCTAACTGAAGCGGCTCCGGTTGCGGTTGTTCTACTGTTAACCCCTCTGACATTTTCAATCGCTCACGGTATTACGTTAGGCTTTATTACTTATGCCGCTGCTAAAGCGCTTGGTGGTAAAGCGAACGAAGTGACCACCAGTGTTTGGATCGTCTCTGCACTCTTGTTAGCAAAAATTATTTTTATTGGATAATGAGCAGAGAATTTACTTAGTAATAAAAAACATAAAAAAGGCGCTCATTGAGCGCCTTTTTTATGTTCACAATATTCGTAAAGCCACGTTTATTATCAATGAACTAACCACGCTGAATAGCATGCTTATATTCTGGCTTAGCTAAAACCAAATGACTGACGCCAATGGCTCGCTCTGCAAAGCCTCCTTCACAATAACTTAAATAGAACTGCCACATACGCTTAAAGTCATCGCTGTAACCAAGCTCTGTAATTTTGGCTTCGTTTTTATTAAAGCGCTTATGCCATGCGTTTAAAGTTTTAGCGTAGTCTTGCCCAAAATCATCCATTTTAACCAGATTCATGTCTGTATTTTTTTTAGTGGCCGACAACATAGATTGTAAACTTGGATTCCAGCTGCCCGGAAAAATATAACGCTGAATAAAATCTACATTTTTTAGTGCGCTATCAAAGCGTTGATCCTCGATTGTAATGGCTTGAATCAAGGCTAGACCATTAGGCTTTAGCAATTCTGATACGGTAGAAAAGTAGGTATCAAAGTACTTAGCACCTACTGCTTCAATCATTTCGATTGAGACTAATTTATCAAATTTTCCGTGATCAGGTAATAAACGATAATCTTTTTTAAGTAAGGTAATCTTGTCTTCTAAGCCTTCGCGTATCACCGCTTGTTTGGCCCATTTATATTGTTCTTCACTGATCGTAGTTGTTGTAACATGACAGCCGTAGTTTTTAGCGGCATAAATAGCAAAGCCACCCCAGCCAGTGCCAATCTCAACCACTTTATCAGTAACGGTTAAATTCAATGATTCACAAATTGTTTTTAACTTAGTTAGAGAGGCTTCTTCCATGGTCGCGTTAGCGCTTGGGAATATGCCACTGGAGTACATCATGGTTGGATCTAAAAACAATTCAAATAAATCATTTCCTAAATCATAGTGTGCGGCAATGTTACGGCGAGAACCTTTCGCGCTGTTTTGATTTAGGTAATGGAACCACTTTAAGAATGGCTTAGTGATTAAGTTAACTAGGCCACCTTCCATTGCATCTAGTACGTCCATGTTACGCACCATAACCTTAACAAGAGCAGTTAAGTCTGGCGTCGTCCAATCACCTGTCATATATGCTTCGGCAGCACCTATGCTGCCACCAGTTAAAATATCAACGTAAGCGCCACTGTCTTTAATTTCTAATTCGCCTGACAATTCACTGTGCTCAGCCTCTCCAAATTTGAGAACGTCATCGCCATCTTTAAGTACAATACATCCGGTATGCAGCTTCTCTAACTGAGAGATTACTGCACGCTTGGCGATGCGTTTTATGCCAAATGTACGTGGCTTTTTAATGTCTAAATTGGCAACAGAAGAGGTCATTACAAAGTCCTTATTACAAAACGTAAATATCGTATATCGGTTAAGTTCATTATCGATAAGCCTGTTAAGACTGCTCATCATTCTTTTGTGAGGCCTGATATAGGTCTGCTGTTACTGTTTCTTGTACAGCATGGGTATTTACCCCTTGATTATCAGTAGGACTTAAACCCGCAGTGCTTTCGGGTTCAGACCCTAAATGATCATAAAACGGCGAGCGCTTTACCCATAACTTAAAGGCTTGCCAATATATACCCCACACTACCTTTACGGTAATTAAGGGCTGTCGGATCAATACTGATGATAATTTTTTATCGAACGATTTTCTCTGCAAGTTTAATGTAGCATCAAAGTGCTTATTCGCGCTTTTGGTTTGAATAAAATTATCCATATGCACATGCAGCTGATCCTTAGGTTCTGAAAATACCCATCTATAATCCATATTCATTGGATTGAACGGACTCACATGAAATCGCTTCATAAATTCAAACTTAAACTTATGATTACTTGGGTTATTTTTATAATGCGTTAATTGCATTTCGCTATCCGTTAATGCATCAGCCCCTGTAATCGCATGAATATAAGCATGGCGCTCACCCCATGGGGTATTTGTAATTTCAGAAAGGATGACTTGCAGCTGATTATTTTGATCAAAGCAGTAATAAAACACCACAGGATTAAAGTTGAAGCCTAAATACCTTACATGGCCTAACATTCTTACCGAACTGATTTCGGGAGGGTTTGCCTGGTGATCAATGTAATGTTGATTTACGCGATCTATGATGGCCTGCTTTAAACTAGCCTGCTCTGGTTTAAAATAATCTTTACGTTTAAAGCTCACAAAATTAAAGCGCTCTAATCCGCAATACCATTTTTTTGAAAATAGACTTGGTAATTCGTCTAGATCTAAATACATCATAAAAAGTGGATAACGAAAATTGTTATGCACGGGCACAAACCGCCTGTGCCCTATCCAGCCTGTGTATATTGCAGATTGCGTAGGTGATACCACGTTCATAATTAAAGCTCTATTCCAAAGTCTGAGCACACTCGTAGGGCACTGCTTACACCATCTTCATGAAAACCATTCAACCAATACGCCCCACAATAATGTGTGCGATTATGATTACTGATGTCTGAATGGCGAGACTGGGCAACCATGCCATCTAATGTATACACAGGGTGGGCATACTGATATTGCTTAATAATCTTTGAGGGATCAATTTCTTGGCTACGGTTTAGTGTTAACAATAAGGTCTCAGGGGCATCATCAAAATTCTGAAGTATGTTCATGTTATAGGTCACCATTGCATGCTCTGAGTGACGTTGAGGTATATGGTAATTCCAAGCTGCCCAGGCCAGTTTTTTCTTTGGCATGAGTTTTTCATCTGTATGTAATACAACATCATTCATCTGAAATGGGATGGCGCTAAGTACGTCGTTTTCATCTTTGCTCGCATCTGATAATAAGCTTAATGCTTGGTCGCTATGACAAGAGAAAATAACTTGATCAAATTCGAACGCCTTACCCGCCATGGTGGTCACCGTTACTAAATCATTTGATCTTTCCACTGATCTAATCGGCGTACTTAAATGAATATTGTCTTTATAGTTCTTAGTAATAGGCTCGATGTAGCTTCGAGAACCACCGGTAATGACTCGCCACTGCGGACGTTCATCAACACTTAACATGCCATGATTGTTAAAAAACTTTAAGAAGAATTTAAGCGGAAAATCCATCATCACATCAACTGATGCGCTCCAAATAGCAGAACCCATAGGCACAATATAATGATTCACAAAATGTTTGCTATAACCATGCTGTTCAACAAACTCACCTAGCGTTTGCCCTTCTTGAATATCATTACTTTCTAGCGCCGCTACCGTTTGCTTATTAAACTTTAAAATATCCATAATCATGCGAATAAACGACGGACGAAGTGCATTAGTACGCTGAGCAAACAAACTATTTAACGTGGTGCCATTGTATTCTAGCCCTGTATTTTCGTCTCGAACACTGAAGCTCATTTCTGAGTCTTCGCTTTCTACACCTAGCTGATCCATTAATTTTATAAAATTAGGGTAGGTCCAATCGTTAAATACAATGAACCCAGTATTTACTGGGTAAGTTTTTCCATCTAATTCAATGTCTTCTGTATTGGTGTGACCACCTAAATAATCATTCGCTTCAAATAAGGTCACATCATGTTTTTCTGATAAAAGGTGGCCACAAGTTAAGCCCGATATACCAGCACCGATTATGGCAATACGTTGTTGTTTTTCTTTAATATTGTTCATGCTACTTCACTTAAAAATAATTAATAGAAATGCGGCTATACCATTCGGCTTTTTAACTTCTTAATAATCCAACTTAATATTGGAATATGTTCATAAAGTAACTCACCGCCATCAATATAATCTTGATGAAGAAATACTTTATCTGAATAGCGAATATGTGAAGCCCCTTTCACGGCGATGTTATTTCCGCCATTTAATTTTGGATGAGCGTAGTTCATGGTCCAAGTCAACATTGCTTGATCGTCTGATATCATTTCGTTATGAAAATCGAACGTACTGTAAATCACATTTTCATAAACTGAATCACAATATTTAGTAAAGTTCTCAATGCCATCTAATTCATGAAAACTGTCTTTAAACTGGATATCATTACGATAAACTTTTGGTATTAGACCGTCGTGAATATTGTCTTTATTTAGCGTTTGGTAGAGTTCTTTAAAACTATTCACTAGCTGTACGGCATATTTATTTTCTATGTGGTTTTTCTGATCCATATCAAACTCCCTTGCTTTTAGCTGGCGATACTTGCTGAGTGCTTTTTTTACCTTCAATTAATATCCGGCTAGGAACAGGATTCAAATCGTAGACAATGCCAATTTTTTCCATGATTTTTAAAATGTAATATGAAACGTCAATCTCCCACCAGTAAAATCCTTGTCTCGCCGACACAGGGAATCGATGGTGATTATTATGCCAACCCTCACCCAATGTAATAAGTGCCAACCAAAAATTATTACGACTATCATCAGTCGTATTAAAGCGTCGGTTGCCCCAGGTATGGCACAAAGAATTAATGGTGAATGTTCCATGTGCTAACAACACTGTTGATATGCAATAGCCCCATACAAACATTTGAAAACCCGTTGTTTCTAAACTTGGAGCAAAAGCCGCTAACATTTCACCTAATACAAATAAGCTTACCCCCAGAATAATCGGCACTAAAATGTCGTAACGATTTAGAAACTTAAGCTCTGGAAATTTTGTCCATTCTTTAACCATGGAGTAATCTGTTTTAAATGCCGCATCGCAAGTAAACCAACCCATGTGGCTCCACCAAAAGCCATGTTTGATTGGGCTATGTAGATCGCTCTCTTCATCAGAATGTTTGTGATGCTTTCTGTGATGGGCAGCCCACCACAATGGTCCACGCTGCGTGGCACTATTGCCTAATACAGCAAAGCAGAATTGCCAGAAACGATTGGTTTTAAAGCTCTTATGAGAAAAATAACGATGATAAAATGCAGTTATGGCAAACATGCGAATAAAATAAAGAGCCACACAAACTGACACTGCAACTGGGCTCCAACCCACCCAAATAACCGCTAAACAGGCTAGATGCACAAGGATAAAAGGCATACAGCGTACTAAGTTGAGCTTACGGCTATTACCTACACGCTCTGATCCGTGCTCACTATCAAACCAAAGCTTGATGGTTTCTATTAAAGACAGTGCCGCTTTCATTGTTTTATTCCACACATTCCAAATATTCCCAATTTACTTATTATATATGTGGGTATACGCACAGCCTTTACATTTGGTTCACCCAATTTATGCCATCCTTATGTGCGGTGCTATATCCCACTCTTAATCGCTGTATCTAATCCTTTAAACCAGCTTTTGGTTTGCTTAACCGAGGAAGCATGATCAACAATTTGATGTATATAACCTACTTGCTCAACTTGATCACGACTAGGGCTGTGTATGGATTTATTGTCCAAGCTGGCTAATTCAGGCACATATTGTCGAATAAATAATCCTGTAGAATCAAAGCGCTCGCTCTGGCGAGTAGGGTTGAATATTCTAAAATACGGCACTGCATCCACGCCTGTAGAAGCACTCCACTGCCAACCGCCATTATTACTGGCAAGGTCGGCATCGATTAGGTTTTGCATAAAGTATTTTTCACCCCAGCGCCAATCGATAAATAGGTGCTTAGTTAAAAACATTGCGACAATCATTCGTAAACGATTGTGCATCCAACCTGTTGTATTTAGCTGCCGCATAGCTGCATCAACAATGGGATAACCGGTCTTCCCTTGCGTCCACGCTTCAAACAATTGCTTGTCGTGCTTCCAAGGTAGCTGATCTGTATTAGGTTTAAATGGTTTGTGTTTACACAGTTTTGGAAATAGAAATAATAAATGACGATAAAAGTCACGCCAAATTAACTCGCTAACCCAGGTGGCAATGCCTTCTTGATTTACAAAACCGCCTTCTGAGTTATGCTGATGCGCAGCTTGATAGCTTTGCCTAACTGACAATAGCCCAGTGGCCAAGCAGGCTGATATCCGGCTTGTCCCTTCAACTGCAGGCAAGTCTCTATCTTGCTGATAATCTGTGATTCGATCACTGCAAAACTCATTTAATAGTTCGTGTGCTTGATGCTCATCTCGTATCAACACTTCATGATGCAATTCGGTTCGTTCTATCACATTTAGCGCACTAAGATCTGAACGCAGGTTAAGGTTACTCTGCTCCGCATGAACACTAGGCTTACCGTATAAGGGTCTCATTAAGTGATCTAATTCAGATAAATACGCTTTTTTAAACGCTGAGAAAA
Organism: Bermanella sp.; assembly: GCA_034112345.1. GTDB lineage: Bacteria > Pseudomonadota > Gammaproteobacteria > Pseudomonadales > Oceanobacteraceae > Bermanella. Next base: position 22,982 of record JAWUVN010000083.1, read on the forward strand.
CCTTATAAGGCTGACCCTGTTTATTAAAAATATTTCCAGGCTCAATCAAACACTGATCATGAAATATTTTAGGGGAAATGCCATTCGCTTTAAATACATTAATAACTGAAGTGGATAATTTACGTTCGTTGTATTCGTATTCTTGATTAAACAAAAGACCACCGCAGTTATTGTCTTTTGAAAATGCGATCAAGGCCGCTGGCACCGCATCAAAATATCCAGCATTGATCACGACCAATGGAATGCCTTGCTTAGCCAGAGACTTTTCCAGCGCCTTTAAATGCACAATAATCAAACTTCGCTGACACTTGGCTAGATCATGTTGGTCCCATTGCTTTTCACACAATGTATAGACCGCGATCACCGGCCCTGTTTTAACCGCATTATAATAAGCAGGGTTATCATTTAACCTTAAATCTCGACGAAACCAAATAATGCTGGTTAATGTGCTATCAGACATATTGTTATTACTCATTATCAACAGTTACACTTAAAGACTGTGCTGTATTAACCGAATCAGAATTTAATAAGTGAGTAACAAGTCGCTGTGCACTTATGTAAGACCGCTCAACACCTTTAATACGCAATGGATCGCTTTCATTATTAGCATCAGGCAATTCATTGCTCACGTCAAAATAATCCCCGACTATGTGTAAATTATCTGAAAAAGATAAATAACCCTTGGTGCTTTTTATTAATTCTGAGTACTGCGAGTACAACCATCTGTGTGTGTATTGTTTTAGGATGTTAATTTCATCAAGGCTTAACGTAAGTAAAATTTGGATAAGTTGTTGCTTCAGCAACTGCTCGATAGCAGTAGGGTCTTCATCCAAATTCTGCATGCTCCATGAAGTCGTGGCTGTCAATTTTATAATTTGATAGCCACCATGCTTTCTATCCGATTTTTGATGTTCTATCGATACACTTTCAATTACTGCATTTGAAATTCGATTAATTGCATGTAAACCATCACTGCTAATCGCGTTGGCTTTTAACATTACCGTTGAAACAAATGCTGGGTCACTGTGAATATTCCTAACCCAAGATGAGGCAGCATGATCTTTTGGCAGTAGTAAGTGAGCTTGTTCTGCTGGTGCGGATAAAATCAAATGGCGACAACAGGCAATTAACTCTTCAGTATCGGCTGCACGCTCAGTCATGTCATTTGTCGTTTGAGGCTGACGCGTATTTCCTTGTGACATTGCAAATACGTACCAATTCGCATCTTTAAATTCTATTCGACTTATTTTTTTACTGAACGTGATATCCAATTCACGGCTTAGGTGGCGGGTTAACATTGAATTACGTGGCACCGCAACATAACTGTCTTCATCTGGACTTATACCTGCACGACTAGACATTTGGTTACTCGCCGATGAATAGGCATTTGATACTACACCTTGCAGCATTAGTTCTTGCAGGTAACGCTTAAATTCTGTGGTTTTAGCTTGAAATACGGATGCACCTAAATCAAACCCAGCATTTAAGTCTGCGTCATCAATACTTGAAGCTGGTACATCTACCTTAACGCGCTTACTGCCAAGCCTGCCACCTGTACCGCGCGCCTTTTCAAATACACAAACATCAAAACCAGACGCTTTAAGCTCACTTGCTGCCGTTAAGCCTGACATACCGGCTCCAATCACTATTACATCGCGTATAGAGTGATCGCGATCTAGTTCTGTATGCATCTCTTTTTTGGATGACGTCAGGCTCATTGATAAATCGATCTCAGAAGATTTCATAATGCTTACTTCATTAATAATTACTCATAAAACCTTATACGCCTTAAGGAGATTCATGGATCACTAAAAAATCACTTTACCCGCAACAGGCATTGCTTTACCTTAAAAAGAATATTGAATTTAATACCTGCCTTGCAGTTACCCTTAGGAAGCTCCCTTGTCTCAAGTTGCCAGCGAAACAACCTATCAAATGGATGATTTGATTCTTCGCATTGCTAATACGCAAGATCAGAAAGCCTTTTCAGAGCTGACTGTACTTGCTGCACCGCGTTTGAAGGCTTATGCCATACGCTGCGGTGCGGATATCAACGATGCCGAAGAATTAGTACAGGAATGCTTGCTAACCGTATGGCGCAAAGCGCATCAGTTCAATCCTAAAACCGCCAGAAGCACCACATGGCTTTACACCATCATTCGAAATCGCCGCATTGATATAGGTCGTAAGAACAAACTTAATATTGTTCAGTCTGACGATTTATGGCCCGAAGCTGAGTCAGAATCTCTAGAGGATGACGTTGAACGTGATCTAACGGGTGAATTGGTGCGTACATTATTATACAGCCTGCCAGACGAGCAGCGTCAGATCGTATTCAAGGTGTATTTCGAGGGTAAGTCCCACAGCGAAATCGCCGGAGAACTCGGTCTGCCACTGGGGACGATTAAGTCCCGATTAAGACTGGCAATGAAAAAATTAGATACACTGGCAAAAGAACAGGTCTCATGGCTCACTATCATCCTAATCATGAACTTTTAATGCAGTTTGCAGCCGGCCAGCTCAGTAATGCGCTGGGTATCATGGTTGCATGCCACATTGAAAACTGCACCGAATGCCGTAACGCTACACACAATTACGAGCATCTTGGTGGTGAAATAATGGACTCTCTAGATTCGATAGAGGTTAGCCCGGACTTTGTTGCCCGTACGCTAGCTAAACTAGCCGAAACAACAGATTCATTGCCCAACGAAGCGGTCAAACCAGAAATGGTTGACTCTAGGCTTCCAAAACCATTACAGCGTTTTTTGCCCAACAAACTTGAGCGATTACCCTGGCATGGTTTCTCAAAAAATATTCAGCAGTTTGATTTGTCGTTTGGCGACAAACAATATAGCGCTCGATTTTATAAAATAAAAGCGGGTAAAGAACTGCCTCAACATACACACAAGGGTAATGAATATACCTTGGTAATGGATGGCGCTTTCAGTGATGAAGCAGGGTCTTATCATCCTGGTGACTTTATATTGGCTGATAGTGAAACTCACCATCAACCAAAGGCACATGCCGATTGTGATTGTATATGTTTTGCCGTCCAAGACGCGCCACTTAAATTCACAGGGTTTTGGGGACGAATGCTAAACCCATTTATGGGATAGCAATAACTAGGCTCTATAGATACTTGATCTGACTTACACCGTTAGATTGAGTATTCGTTCAGTGTATTATGTTTAAAAATGTATTTTGATACCTAGGCGATCAGATCGCCTAAACTCTGTATGAAACGTTCAACAAATCAATACACTCTTAATGCGATCGACTAAAAACGTGTTGAAATATGTGTATAACGAAAGCATTAATACTCAATAGTATAAAAATAGCAGGCCAATATAAAATTAACTCTTAATTTTTAGTGAGTACCCTAAACTGCATTGCTAAAACCAATACAAATAACCCTTCTAACACAGCCATTGCATACACCCCTCCACCTGAAGCAACACTGGATATTGCTATCAGGCGAAATACAAATAATCCTAACGAAGTTATCAATGCAAAAAATAACGCCCCTTCCAAATAATTAGGCCTGACACTACTGAGCATCATGGCCAATCCTAGTCCCACTTGTAAGCCTCCATAAACCGATATGAACTCTGCCAACCCGACATCACTTAAGGTAAACCCTAAAAATGATGCTGCTAACTCTGGTTTGAATGCACACCAAAGACCAGAGATTAAATACAGGATACCCACTACCTTTAATGTCCACATATTGCTTCCTTAAATAAATTGAGTCATCAATGCTATTAAATAATTGATAAAATGAAGAAGTAAAAAGTCATTCTGACATGCCGATTTTAAAATCAGAGTATTCATATTTAATATGCGCTAATACATTTCCTCCTGTTGGCTTGCCATCTTCTACCTGCTCTATATTTGTTAAGCCTTTATAACTTAAGATTCGCCCACTTCCTAAATCGTATTCCAAAGCAATCGGGTCAACCAATAGTGAGATAAAGAAATTATCAGGGGCTAGGCTAAAACCGATCACAGACTCATTAATAAACGTTTGTTTAATTTCAAACGCTACAAACATATTTCGAGTAGGAGCCAAAAAATCCACTACCTTAGGCTCGCCTGCAACTAATGACTCCCAGTTTTTCATCATGAAGACATCAAAACCTGCATCGGCAATCATCACACCTTTTTTAACCGTACTTACTGATGCCGCCTCAGGGGTAGTTTTATCACCTTGCACAATGGTGATAATGGCTTCGTCTGAATCAACCTTTAACACTTGATTAGTCCTTAAATCAGTAAAATTGATACTCGGAAAATACCCTTGTTCATCATACTTCAGTGTCTTATCTGCAATTAACACCCCATCATACGTCTTATATTGAACTCGAGATGTTAGTCGCTGATTATTACCATTACTGATAATCGAATGATGTTCACTGTAAAGCAATGTTGAATCAGATAATGAATAGGCGTAGCCCGTAAACTCTATTTTTTCGATTCCAGATTGGGCATTGGAATATTTTGTGCAAAGTACCGTAAGAATAATAATAAAAATACTGAATACATGTGACACTCGATTTTTAATAATTTGATAGCTCACCATTACTTCCTTTATATTAAACAGACATTTTTTTGATGCAACGATGCCATACTAATAAGAATACAGCGGCCCATACTGTCCATGAAAACACCATTATAAATAGACTAATGTTTTGAAATTGAATAATACCAATCTCCCTTCCCGCCAAATAAGAAACTGGCCCTAGCAAGGCGCAAATAATAATAAATACGACAGGCTTAGCTAACGCCCAATAAAACGAGCTAAATAATGTTATTGAAAACGCCACCCACATAGTTAGCAGCCAGATAGGAATATTAAAATAGTATAAAATATCAGTATCAGGAAATTCATACACACCTACTCCGTACAACCCAGAGTCCATTATTATTCCTAAACCCAACGCAAGGCCACCTGCCAATATAATTTGAATGAAATTTGCCTGGCTAAATTTTAAAGCGAATATCAAACCAATAACACCAGCGCCTGATATGAATTCATACCCAAAAGCAGCACTTAACCAGGTAGCTTGAAATAATAAAATACTAAGAATCAACTGCCATGTTTTCATAGGCGAATCTCATTTTCTTTATCTGATTTCGAACTTGATATACTCCCAAGCAATTTAAATTTAATTGAATCAGGAAGTAACGAAAAAAGTTTTAAAATAAGCGTGAAACGCTTGGGAAAATGAATATCAAATTGAGAGCTTTTCAATCCCTTGATGATCCGCTGTGCGGCATCATCACTTGAAATCATGAAAGGCATGTCAAAATCATTCTTATCTGTTAATGGTGTTTTAACAAAACCAGGTGAAATAATACGAACATCAATGCCTTTATGCTGTGCATCGCACTTTAAGCACTCTACAAAATAACGTAATGCCGCCTTGCTACCACCATAAGCGTGGGCTCTTGGTAAAGCCTGGTAGGTGACGCTACTGCTCACAAAGGCAATCTGAGGCTGCTCATCGTGTGTCAATAACAACTGGCCATAATTGCTAACATGTACCGCACCAAATACATTGGTTTCCATGACGCGTCGCATCAAATTAATATCGATATGTGTGTCATCCACATATTCACAGGTACCTGCATTTACAATGATTTTATGTACTTTATGTGTGACATCTTGTATTTGACTAACCGCAATAGCGATAGATGATTCCGAAGTTACATCCATAGGTAATGGAATCATCACTCCCTGTTGTTTTTCAGATTCAACTAATCCTGCCAAGCCTTGTTTGCTGACACTATCTATTGGTGTAATACCGTTATAAGCAAGAGATAACGCCGACAGCTTTTGCTCTGATCGAGCACTCACAAATACTCGATAGCCCAACTTGAAATATCCGATAGCAAGCGCTTCACCAATGCCGCTAGATGCGCCGACGATCCAAACCGTTTTCATATTAATCCCCTTAAACAAAAGCTGTTACACCGAATACAATGCTTCAGCAGAACCCTGTTATAAAGCTTACGGATATTGGCATGGTTTGGATCAAACGATTTTTATATAATGCTTAATACTTTCTTAAGGTACAGGGGGGAGAGACCATATAATCTATAGATTGAACTATTATGTAATCAGGGTATTATTTTTAAGCTTGGTATACGGACAAGTTCGCCCTATATAGTAATACGCTATTAACTTTAGGTTTTTCATATAGTGATGCACATTCGATTTTTGACAGTTTGTTTCATGGCCCTGAGCATTATTGCTCAGGCGGTGAATGCTGTCAGTGCACCCTGCCCTATGTTAGATGCCGCCGTGTCCAGCACAGAGCATGACATGATGGACATGCCTGGGCACAATATGGCAGCCATGAATCACTCAGCGCCTATGACTGATGAATCGCCTAATATGGAAAATTGCTGTGGCGATGCATCCTGCCCTATGAATACTTATGTGACTGGCTTTAGCTTCGCGCAACCAAGATTAAGCCATGACACCCTCATTACCCATATTCGAAATATAGAAAGGGTACAGTTATACCTTTCGCTCTCACCTGCCAGTCTTTATCGCCCTCCCATTTTCGCTTAACACACCCTTAATCCGTCTAAATTTCATCAACCCTATGTTTGTATTCCACAAACTGAGTTTATTTGAATACGACGCCCTTATTAATTTGTGTTTCGCGGTAATAACATGTCTAACCCTAAAAACAATCAGACGGCTTGGCTTTCCAAAAAAGGCACCCTACTTTTAATATGTGGCGTCTTATTCGGACTGGCTGGCAGCCAATACATTTCAAAGCCTGTTACAGGTCACTCAGAAGATGAAAACCAGCCTCTATATTGGGTGGCCCCAATGGATGCTAATTACCGCCGAGACAAACCGGGCTTGTCGCCTATGGGCATGGAATTAGTCCCTGTTTACAAAGATT
>JAWUVN010000084.1:0-23306 GCA_034112345.1 Bermanella sp.
CGAAAAACCACACGCCCGCCTCTATGGTTAGTGCTATTCAAGCGGTATTAGCAGCCAGCAAAGACATTACCCACCTGCTTCAAAAAGGTGCTATGGCAGGTGTTTTAGGCAGCGCTGAAGCTGAAAACATTCAAGGTGAGACTCAAAAGAAATTAGATGTAATTTCTAATGACCTTTTAAAAGACACGCTTAAGGCATGCCCTGTAGTGGCTGGTATCGCCAGTGAAGAAGAAGATTTGCCTGTTGTTGCTAATGAAGACGGTGAATACCTTGTTATTTTTGATCCATTAGACGGATCATCAAATATTGATATCAACGTAACTGTCGGCACTATCTTTTCAATTTTACCGAGTAATGGCGGTAATCCTTCTGAAGAAGGGACTTACTTACAATCTGGCCGCAAACAACTGGCTGCTGGCTATGTTCTATACGGCCCATCGACCATGCTGGTTATGACCACCGGCCAAGGCGTTGATATATTCACTCTAGACCCAAGCTCAAACGAGTTTTTCTTAACTGAACAACAAGCTCAAATTACGGCCAGCACGCAAGAGTTTGGTATCAACATGTCTAATCAGCGCTTCTGGGCTAAACCTGTTCAAAACTACGTTGCGGATTTACTTCAAGGTGAAGAAGGACCATTAGGTAAGCGCTACAACATGCGCTGGGTTGCCGCTATGGTAGCTGAGGTTCATCGTATTATTTCTCGTGGCGGTATATTCATGTACCCATGGGATAATCGTGACACTAAAAAGCCTGGTAAGTTACGCCTAATGTACGAGGGCAATCCAATGTCTATGTTAGTTGAGCAAGCAGGTGGTTTATCGGTTACTCCAGACGGCCCTATTATGGATATTGTACCGACGCACATTCACCAACGCGTTCCGGTCTTTCTAGGCAGCAAGGAAGAAGTTGAAACAGCTATGAATTACCACAATAGCTAATCATTACGTTTAATCTTACACCCAATAAAAAAGGCTTCTCTCGAAGCCTTTTTTATTGGGTGTAAGATTCAGCTGTCATATACTCAGCACATCCATTAATTATTTTAACTCTTCCAGTTAGAACAAAATGCACTGAAATCATCAACCTTTAATGGCTTACTAAAGTAAAACCCTTGAATATCCTCGCATTTCATTGCTTTTAAAGCCTCAACTGTTTGCAAGTCTTCAGCCCCCTCTGCAACCACTGTTAACGATAAATTATGTGCTAATTGAATTATAGAATTTACAATAATGTGGTCTTGCTCGTTATTACACATATTGCGAACAAACGTAATATCAACCTTTAGGGTGTCTAAAGGTAGCTGCCTTAGATATACAAGTGATGAATAACCTGTGCCAAAATCATCCACTGAAATGCTTACGCCTAACGCACTAATTTTATTTAATGTTTCTAATGCACGATCAGGATCAGCCATTAAAGCACTTTCTGTTATTTCAATTTCTAACAAATGGGCGGGTACTTCGTACTCTATAAGTTTTTGACTCAAATATTGAATTAAATTTTCATCCAGTAAATTACGAGGGGACACATTAATTGAAACCTTAATAGGCATACCGCTTTCGACCCATTTACCTATTTGCTTTAATGCTGAATCAATCACCCACTCAGTAATCAAAATAATTGAGTCATTCATTTCTGCTAACGGTATAAATTCTACAGGGCTTATTACTCCTAATTCTGGGTGATCCCAACGAATGAGCGCTTCGCAAGAACGCACACTATTCGATTCTAAATGTACCTTTGGCTGATAACACAAATAAAACTGACCATCTCTTAAGCCCGCTCCCATTGATGCCATTATTGATAGCCGCCTAGGGCTATTATCATCTAAATTATCTTTATAATTTAAAATACCACCAGGGGAAGACTTTGCTTTATACATCGCTATATCAGCGCAACGCAATAAAGTACCACTGTCTGCGCCATCTTCCGGAAAAATACTGATCCCTATGCTGCCACTTATTTCCACATTCAATTGGCCCAAATCAAACGGCTCTTTAATTTTACAAATAATTTCAGTAGCCAATTGCCGTGCTTCTTTTGTACTTTGAATCGAAGGCATAATAACGGCAAATTCATCCCCACCTAATCGAGATAAACTGGCACGGTATTTCTTTAAAATTGGTTTTATTCTAGGTTCTATTTTCTTTAACAATACATCGCCATAATGATGCCCAAGCGCATCATTGATCTCTTTAAAGCGGTCTAGATCTAATAATAGCAACCCTACCTTAACCCCAAACTGCAATGCTTGATCTATTTGCGAGTTCAATGTATCTCTTATGGCTATTCTATTCGGTAATCCAGTTAACGCATCGTGCCGAGTCTTATATTCTAAATCCTGGATATGCATTTTCGACTCAGTTACATCCTGAATAATTAGCCATATCCGAGTCAGTAGACCATTTTCAATTTCACTCATGCAACGGCAGCTAATCCATTTAGTTTCACCATAAGATGTCTCATGAATAACTTCTATCCGCTCGCTACTAAAGCCGCTATTAAGTACATAATTTAATACATGTCTTAGGCTTTTAATTGCGAGTACTTCTGAAAACTCGCACTCTCCAGAAATTTCAAACAGACGGTGAAACTCTGGATTAATTTCTTTGATCACAGCCGATCGTTTTATTTTTGAAAGCTGCTCTTCGACGGTTAAATCTGTCACTACGGCTGGATTCAGTGCAACGTCGACAATAGCTTCATTACTCTTTGAGATAAACGCGCGGTATTGATGACTGCTTTTCAAAATCATCTTTTGGCTGTGCATATATTCTAACTCTGATCGAATACGTACACTGGCCATTAATAAAAAATCCATCAACAAATCATTCATTACCTCTTTATCTTCCAGTAATACTACTACTACTCCTAAAGGATAATTGTGCGCATCACTTAAAATAACGCTACCAACATATTCAAGGTTTGATTCAGTAATGAAATTATTCGCTTCAAAATCAGACAGTTCAGATCGATTGAACCAGCTCCATTTATTATGCTTAAGGTTCGGTAATATGGAACTTAAATCGTTATATACATTAGCTCCAACTTCTTGACCCTTATGCCCCACATAGCGATACCGTTTTTCATCCGATTGATAGCTACCCACATAAATCAAACCTGAAGGTAAAAACTGTAAAAAACTTTCTAACACCAAATTAATAGCATTATTACCATGCTCATTTAGATCAATTCCGGTTTTTTTCACAAAGGATTCGTGTAACTTACAAGACGTTATATCATTAACAATAAAAACCGTACCGGCCTCATTATCCAACTCGAATGTTCTAACACTATATGCATGACGTTTTGATTGAGCAGTGGTCAGCCAGATTTCTTGCTCATATTGGTCGAATTCAAAGAACGGATTTTTAGCTTCAAAACTCCTCTGTAATGTCACGAATTGAGGATTACTATAAATAACCTCATCATTTTTCTTAACAAAAACAGCCGATGAAATATTTTCATATATTTTTTTAAACCATTCTTCTCTTTCACTAAACTTTTTGTTTTCACCCATCTCTTTTAAGCTTTTTGAAAACACAAAAAACAAACCAATCACAAATAATACAAACACCATTGAGTAAATTATTTTGGACGCAGCATCCACTTGTTGATTGAACTCTAGCTCATATATTTGTACACATTGGGCAATGATCAATAAGGCAAAAGCTGACAGAAAGACAGAGAAAACCTTACCACCAAATACATATGCGATACGTTGGTACGAATACAGATAAAAACCAAAAACCAAGGTTTCAAGCATTATCCTAAATAGATATATACTGCCATCTAAGCTCACTGGCATTCCTAAATTCTCAAAGTATTAATAAAGTTATAGACGTTTACATAGAAACAGGCCAGATTTTGACTGATTGACAGGCGACGCTCAAGTCCTTAACTTGAGATAATAAAATTGTTAACTATAACGAGATTACCTGCGATGCCAATGCTGCCTATTACATCATTTTATTCGGCTATTTTAGCTATTTTGATACTTAAACTCGCATTTAATGTCATTAAAGTCAGGAAAGCCCACAGTCAGGGGCTAGGCTACGAGCAAAAAGCACTTTTATTAGCAGGAAGAGTACACGCCAATGCTATGGAGTATGTGCCTATTGCACTGATTCTATTAGCTTTATCTGAGTTAAATGGCGTGCCTTCTTTGTTCATTCACATTATTGGGGCCACACTGGTCTTCGCAAGGGTGATTCACGCTAAAGGATTCGCTATCGCAAATGGTGAAGCGCATCCTGGTCGCTATTGGGGAACCGTGCTCACTTGGTTAGTCATTATATCGCTAGCGGCACTTAATCTAGCTTATAGCTGGCGCTACCTGTTTTAAACATATGCATTGACCAGAAATACTCAACGCTTAGTTTTAACCACTTTCTTCTATGTACCCTGCCTTAAAGGCATAGCTACCAGATCATTAATGGTACAGTCAAAATTAACATTTTTTCTTATGCTGCTATTGCATTAGAATGCTTGGCGATAAATACCCAACACTAATAGCGTCATCCAATTACAGAGTTAATCACCATATGAGCAAGGTATTAGAAGGACTGTTTTATTCAAAAGTTGGCCAGAGCCTAATAAGCGCTATGGGCATTAAGCCTGCTATTGAACTTAATCGCTTTAAAGCTTCTAAAAAATGGGTTAACGGTACCATTGCTTTGGCTTCTGGTGAAAATACTCAATTAAAAAATGCCCTTCAGGCATGTGGCATATATTCTGAATTATTTGATGAAAATACTGACACTCAGTATCAAGGCATGGTACTAGATGCCAGTAATTATAAAAATGTCAGCGATCTTGAAGGTCTAAAACACCTATTTTCTCATGCTGGCAAACGCATTAATCAGTCTGGTCGCATTGTCATAATTGGCTTAAACCCAAAAAACTTAACAGATGTTGAACAGGCTGCTGTTATGGAAGCTTTAAACGGTTTTACGCGCGCTCTTGCAAAAGAACTTGGCAAAAAAGGCATTACCGTTAATTTAGTCTATTGCGAAGGCAGTATCACCAGCTCCCTTTCTACTATTATTAATTTTTATTTGTCTGATCGCACAACCTATATAACTGGACAGCCGATTTATTTAAATCTTGCTACGCCCATAGTACAGGATTGGCATAAGCCCTTGGCTGGTCAGCTGGCGCTTGTTACAGGTGCCGCTCAAGGGATTGGAGCCGCTATTGCAGCCACCTTAACCCGCGATGGCGCAACCGTAATTGGATTGGATATTCCACCTGCAAAAGAAGCGCTTGAAGCAACCCTTGCTCCAATGAAAGGTATCGCTGTGGCAACCGATATAACCAGCGAGCAAGCCGTAATAGATATTGCTTCTGTTTTAGGTGACAAAAAATTAGACATCATTGTTCACAATGCTGGTGTGACTCGTGATAAAACGCTAGCAAGAATGCCTGATCACTTCTGGGACATGACATTAAATATTAATTTATTAGCACCCATCACGGTTAATAAAGGCTTAGAAGATGCCAATTTATTAAGCGATCACGCTAGAGTTATCTGTATTAGCTCTATCAGTGGCATTGCAGGCAATGTTGGCCAAACAAACTACGCAGCATCTAAATCAGGTGTTGTAGGGTATGTACGCAAGCAAGCCGAAGCCTGGGGAGAAAATGGTCGCACCATTAACGCTATTGCACCTGGGTTTATCGAAACACAAATGACAGATGAAATTCCATTTATGACACGAGAAATAGGCCGGAGAATGAACTCTCTCTCTCAAGGTGGCAAGCCTCAGGATGTCGCCGAAGGCGTAGCCCTATTTGCACAGCCTGGAAGTAATGCCCTAAACGGCCAAGTACTACGTGTTTGCGGCCAGTCACTTATTGGCGCATAACTTAATTAGCCGCATAATTCATTCGGGCTTAATGTATGGCAGCATGACTTCTTGTTTTCCCATTAAAAAAGGCTTCTATCTGGAAGCCTTTTTTAATGCTGGTGATCCATACGATTTAGAATAAAGACTGCTTACCCTTCTCATCCCAAAGCATCCATTTATTATCTCTATAAATTAAATACAACCTTTTTTCAAACGGCCTTTTTTTACTTTCAATCGCTCGTTTGATTACGCGATGCTCACGCTCTTTTAAATCAATTTTGGGTGCCCAATCAGGTATGTTCGATGCATACCATGAAAAATATATCTCACTAAAGTAATCGCTACTGACATGACTAGGTGGACTTATCTCCAGTACCTCTAAGACAGCTGGCTTGCCATAGAAAATGCCTTTATCGCTCACCCATGCGGAGTCCAAGTTAAGTTCGTACTTAAACCCTCCAACACTTACTTCGCGTAACGAGCCATACATCATTTTTTCAGATATGAATCGAACTTTAGATTTTGAAACCAAATCTAACGCAACCCATTTATCCAGCTTTCTCACCATGGACTTATGAGTTCTCTCAAACTCCACTGGTAAACCATAAGGCTTAAAAAACATCAGTGACTGACCAAACTCTTCATCAATAATGCGCTTAGCCAATTCAGCTGAAGGTTTAGGTGGCGCCGCTACGCTCACCATACTAAACAATACGCAGACAGATAGCGTCATGGCACACTTCAACATACAAGTACCCTAAAAATAATGTTTAAACTTTATTAAGATTAGCTCAAATTACGTCCATTCCCATAATTTGACTCTCTTAGTGACTTTAGTGGTATCTGACGCAATAATTCGTTAAATTGCCGCTTACTCTACTTGAAGTATCCTCATGATTAAAAAAATCAAACAATACTTAAATCAACCAAGATTCCTCAAACACTGGATAAATTGGTATGGACCGTATCGTGGAGCGGGAGTAAAAATCCGACACTTTGCCGATGATTTTTCAAGTGCCACTGTAGAAATGCCATTGCGCTGGTACAACAAAAACTATGTAGGCGTACATTTTGGTGGAAGCTTATATTCAATGATCGACCCGTTTTACATGCTATTAGCTATGAATCAATTGGGCCGCGATTACATTGTATGGGATATTGAAGCCACGATTAAATTCCTTCACCCTGGAACAGGAACCGTTAGCGCTCACTTTGAAATAACACAAGATCAGCTGAATGACATCAAAGCCAAAACTCAGAATAATGAAAAATACCTGCCTGTTTTTGAGGTCGATATCCTGGCTGAAGATGGCACAGTGGTCGCCACAGCCCTTAAAACCCTATACATCAGAAAAAAGCAAAAGGATTGAATACAATTAGGCCCAAACTTCCCATGCAATTCGGGTAAAGCCTACTAAGCTGAGTATATTGAAATATTATTAGGATCGCTAAATGACCATTGCTATCGCACAAGCCACTGTATTGGTATCCGACCTTGTAGACGCATTGGAAAATGTTTATTGGGAAGCACCTTCAACCACAATAAAGAATCAATGCTTCAACATGGTTCGTATTCTTCAACAAGAAATCACTGAACTAACCAAGGTATCAGTTCAAGATCATCACTACGAATACGAGACCATTGCTTGTCCAGGGAAAAAAGTGGCTGAAGGGTTAGCAGCCTTATCAACGTTATTAGAGAGTGAAGTTCTACGCACCCAAACAGAGTCCCAGCTGGCTCCTTTATTAGAGCAAGCCAGAACTGTATTCAAATAGTTTAAAAGATTAGGGTTTCTTGCGTGATTCCGCCTGAAGTTTCAACTTTTACCTGATTGCGACCTGATGATTTAGCAAAATACAAAGCGTCATCAGCTTCTTGTTGCCACTGTTCAATACTATCACCCGATTTAGGAGTGATACAGGCCAAACCAACGCTGATACTCACGATTCCTAGCTCTGTATACTCGTTCAATATATTTAGGTCAGCAATGCTCTTTATTATACGATTAGCCACATGCTCGGCACCTTGAGCATCAGTATCGGGTAAAATGATCGCAAACTCTTCGCCACCAACTCGAGCTACCGTATCATGAGGGCGAACGGCTTCTTTGCGAAGCACGTCTGATAGCTCTTTCAAGCACTGATCGCCCGCCAAATGGCCATAGGTATCATTGAATTTCTTAAAGTGATCCACATCCAACATTAACATCGAACATGGAAGCTGGTGTCGAACCCCCTGTCGCCAGCAAGTATTCAACTCTTGAGTGAATTTTCGACGATTAAACAAGCCTGTTAACGCATCAGTAACACTTAGGCTTTCTAGTCTATTTAGGTATTGAAGTCTTTGAACATGCAATGACAGCCTTAATGCGATAACTTCAAATGATGATGAACCCGCTATAAAGTCTAATGCACCACTCAGTAACACCTGATTTTCGTCACATTCCTCTCCACGAGAAATAACCACGACGCCTTTTGGCAACGTGCGACCTAACTGCTTTTCATACACAAACGTTGAAAAGTCCCAAATATGGATCAGGGGCGTATTATCACCCACTGCTAACTCCAAAGCAGTGCAATCACCAACCCAATTGATAATTTGGGTTTTTAATGGCTCTGATTGTATTTGGACATTTATAAAGGACACTCTATCCACGAATTTTAATCTATCCCTGTATATTTCTTAAACCAACTGGTTGATTTTTATACAATATTTATTATTAAACGACACACTTTTGACAGCATTATTATTAAGCTGCACTTTAAATCAAATATACCTTTCACGATATCGATCAGTTGACTAATAACAAAACAATCTAAAGAGGCTAAACTCATCTTTCTTGCCTATGAAATGCAATTACCATTAAAACGCTTTAAAATATGGAATTACGTGAACGATTAGAGACTGCAAATGGCACTTGTATATTCAACAGAAACGGGGCAACTTTGCCCAGGCTGTGAAAACCCGAAAGATCAATGCTCTTGCAAGCAAAAATCCGCCCCTGAATCAGATGGCATTATTCGTATTCAGCGAGAGAAGAAAGGCCGTGGAGGTAAAACCGTTACCTGTATTTCTGGCTTCGAAGGGGATAAAAAAGAGATAAGTGAACAACTCAAAAAGATGAAAAAGCGATTTGGCTGCGGTGGCGCCGTTAAGTCCTGGGTTATTGAGCTACAAGGTGATCTTGCAGAACAAAGCCTTAAATATTTATCTGAGCAGGGTTATAAAACCAAGCTTTCTGGGGGTTGATCATTAATCCACTCAAAATAAACACTAAACTCTCATAAAAGCGCTATTTATCGACTTTCTAACTGGTCGATATGGGGTAATATGTTAATCATTATGTACACAATATAACTAATTAAGGGGGGTTCATGGAACTTAGCGTCAACACGATTAACTGGTTAGGTAAGCCTAAAAAAGCCTGCCCTGCAGAAGCCATTAAATTTAATCGCTTTAACATGACTTTTAATAGCCGCCAAAAATTACAAGTTGGCCAGCTTGTATTCATCAATATGTCTGCTGGCCCACATTCTTTGAAAGAGGTCAGCGCTCGAGTTGAGCGCTGTGAGCGTTGCGGACCTAAATATCAATCTAGTGTTAAATTTGTATTAGAACGGCCCGACAAACGGCCCTACAGAGAAGCCATTGCTGTTTTAAAATCGATAGAGCAGGCTTTGCCAGCAACAATCAAAGCGCCGCTTCATATGCAAAAAACCTAATTTCCAATTAACAACCTATTTGTAAGGATTCTCTCGGTTTATGGAACGCCAAACCTCTAAAATTCAAAACACCCTTGTTATTAACTGCGGCAGCTCCTCCTTAAAGTTTGCCGTGATCAACCCTGAAAATGGTGAATGCTGCCTTCAGGGCCTTGCTGAAAGACTCGGAACAAAACAAGCCAGCCTTACATTTAACGATAATGAGAAAAATCAGACCATAACCCTGACTGATTCTGATCATCAAGCTGCTATCTCTGCTGTAATCGATACTCTGACAGACCACAACCTACTGGAAACACTAACCGGTGTTGGGCATCGTGTGGTGCATGGCGGAGAACAATTTAGCGAGTCCGTTATCGTGACAAGCGATGTTTTACAGGCTTTGAAAAAACTGAATCATTTGGCCCCTTTACATAACCCGGTTAACATTTTGGGCATTGAGGCCATGCTTACTTTACTGCCTGATCTGCCTCAAATTGCTGTATTTGATACGGCCTTCCATCAGACTCTGCCACAGCACGCATACTTATACGCTGTGCCCTACGAATACTACCAAGACCATGGTGTGAGACGTTACGGGTTTCATGGCTCAAGTTTTCGCTATGTAAACCAACAAGCATCTGAACGTTTAAACATAGAAAATAACAAAGGTAATTTTCTCATTGCCCACTTAGGCAATGGCTGCAGTGCATGTGCCGTAAAAGATGGCATCAGCGTGGATACATCAATGGGCCTTACCCCATTAGAGGGATTGGCAATGGGCACTCGAAGTGGTGATATTGACCCGAGTATGATTCAGTTCTTATGTGAACGCCTGTCAATTTCGCTAGAAGAAGTTATGACCATTTTAAACAAAAAAAGTGGCCTTCTAGGCTTATCAGGTTCAACTAATGACATGAGAGAAGTTCAGCAAGCGGCTGAACAAGGTGATATTAGAGCAAACTTAGCCATCGAAGTATTTGCCTTTAGAGTTGCCCGCTATTTAGGTGCACTTGCCGTTTCACTGCCTTCTATTGACGCCTTAATTTTTACGGGTGGCATTGGCGAAAATGATCGATTAAGCCGTAGCCTGGTTTTAGAACACCTCGCAATTTTAGGATTTAAGCTAGACGGTGAACTAAATAAGCAAAATGGCAACGATCAAGGCCGTATCTCAACCAAAGACAGCTCACTTGCATTGGTGATTAAAACCAATGAAGAACTCATGATTGCTCACGACACTCAAACACTCGTATCGCAAGCATTGAAATCGTAAGGGTAAAAATACATGCAGCACACATTGTTTATCGCGCCAACAGAAATGAAAAGTGGCCTAACCTCTATCAGTATGGGACTGATACGCGCGTTAGATCAACTTGGATTAAAAGTGGCGATTTGCAAGCCCATTGCACAAACAGCCGAAGGCAAACGCCAACGCTCCATTGATCTACTTTCACAAGTGACAGGCATTGAAGCACCTACTCCTATCAGTTTAAAGCATGCGCAAAGTATGATGGGCAGTGGTCAGCAAGACCGTCTAATGGAAGAAGTAATCGGTATGCATCGCGCAATCAGAAAAGAAGCGGATGTGGTAATCATAGAAGGCATAGAGCCTGATAGAAACGAACCCTACGCCGCTAGGCTAAATGCTGAAATGGCAAAAACGCTTGATGCTGATGTCATCTTAGTCGCGTCCCCTAAAGATCGGGACATTCACGCCCTAAGACAACACCTAGACATTGTGAAAAGCTTATATGGTGGCGAGAAAAATCAAAACTTACTGGGCTGTATCTTAAACAAGGTTAATGCCCCTAAGAACCCAGCTATTCCAATCAAGAGCCACGGAATAACAGAAGCAAATCCAGCCAGTACCGATCTTGTAAAATCACATTATGCATCTCTTGAAAATGAACATTTTAAAATTATTGGAACAGTGCCTTGGAATAACGACTTAGTCGCACCACGTACTTCAGACATTGGTAATTATCTTCAAGCAAAATATATTGATGGTAATAAATTTGAAGGAGCCCGAGTTAAACGCATTAGTTTGTGTGCCAGAACAATGCCTAATATGGTCACTTCTTTACAACCTGGAACCTTAATTATCACGCCAGGAGACCGAGAAGATATAATTTTAGCCACTGCAGTGGCAAGTGCTAACGGTGTCCCGCTTGCAGGCCTGTTATTGACCAGTAATCTGACACCTGACGAACGGGTAATGAACCTTCTGAAACCCAGTTTAAAAAACCTGCCTATTTTAACGGTTGAAGCTGATACCTATCAGATTGCTACCCAGCTTGCGCACATGGATGATTCGGTTACAGCTGATGATTTAGAGCGAGTAGATAGCGTCATGAATCACATGGCCGCTCATATCGACAGCGATTTCTTGAAGGGCCGCCTTAAAATTGAAAAACAAATTCGATTAAGCCCAGCCGCTTTTCGCTATCAATTGGTACAGCAAGCACAAACCGCCAATAAAACAGTGGTACTTCCAGAAGGTGAAGAACCCAGAACCATACAAGCCGCCGCAATATGCCAGCAGCGTGGCATCGCCAATTGTATTTTACTGGGCAATAAAGAACGTATTGAACAACTTGCAAGCAGCTTAGGCGTAACCCTGCCTGAGTCACTGCAAATATTAAATCCTGATGAAATTAGACAGAACTATGTCGATCCGATGGTAGAGATACGTAAACACAAACAGCTATCCGAACCTATGGCTTTAGCGCAACTAGAAGATACAGTTGTACTCGGTACGATGATGTTG
Organism: Bermanella sp.; assembly: GCA_034112345.1. Lineage (GTDB taxonomy): Bacteria > Pseudomonadota > Gammaproteobacteria > Pseudomonadales > Oceanobacteraceae > Bermanella. The sequence continues at coordinate 12,328 of JAWUVN010000084.1, forward strand.
GCACTAGATGAGGTCGATGGATTGGTCAGCGGCGCTGTTCATACAACAGCGAATACCATTCGACCCGCTTTACAACTTATTAAAACAGCCAAAAACGCGAAGCTTGTTTCCTCTATATTTTTCATGCTGTTACCGGAACAAGTAATGGTTTATGGCGATTGTGCGGTCAACCCTGACCCTACAGCAGAAGAGCTTTGTGACATTGCATTACAAAGTGCAGCCAGCGCCACAGCGTTTGGTATTGAACCTAAGGTTGCGATGATCAGTTACAGCACAGGCTCATCAGGTACTGGCAGTGATGTTGAAAAAGTAAGAAAAGCAACTGAACTGGCTCAAGCTTTAATGCCTAAACTGGTGATTGACGGACCATTGCAATACGATGCAGCCACAACTGCCAGCGTTGCAAAATCTAAAGCGCCTAATAGTGCGGTTGCAGGTAAAGCCAGCGTCGTTATTTTTCCTGACTTAAATACAGGTAATACCACTTACAAAGCAGTGCAAAGAAGCGCTAATGTTGTAAGTATTGGCCCTATGCTTCAAGGGCTAGCAAAACCTGTCAACGACCTTTCTCGCGGTGCATTGGTAGAAGATATTATTTACACAATTGCACTTACTGCAATTCAAGCAGGACAAAAAGATTGAAATGGACATTAAGGTCAGTCATTCTGGCCTAAATAGACAGCTAAAAATAATTTAGCTAGGTTAGAATCTAGCTAAGTTATTAGCCTTATCTGAGTAAACTGATGTTAAATTTTTTACCTAGCTTTTTAGTAGGTTTTATCGCAATTACCCTTTTGACACTTAATGTGTTTTTTTGGTGTGGCTGGCTTATCGCTCTGGCTATCATTAAATTACTAATTCCTATTAAAGCCATTCGAAAAGTATTTGATATCCTACTCATTGCCCTGGCTAAAATCTGGGTATCTTGTAACTCTGGTTGGATGAATTTAACCCAAAATACTAATTGGGATGTGCAAGGCATTCAAAATATGAACACTGAAGGTTGGTATTTAGTCAGTGCGAACCATCAATCTTGGGTAGATATCCTTGTTTTACAGCATGTATTTAATGGTAAAATTCCGTTTATAAAATTCTTTTTGAAGCAAGAACTTATTAGAGTACCTATTATGGGTTTGTGCTGGTGGGCATTAGATTTTCCATTCATGAAACGTTTTAGTAAAAGCTACTTAGAAAAACACCCTGAAATGAAAGGTAAAGACTTAGAGACCACACGCATCGCATGTGAAAAATTCTCTATGGTTCCAACCAGTGTAATGAATTTTCTCGAAGGTACACGCTTTACACAAGCGAAACACAAAGAACAAAACTCGCCTTATAAACACCTACTAAAACCAAAAGCCGGAGGCATAGCATTTGCTATTAATGCTATGGGTGATAAATTTTCAAGTATTTTAAATGTGACAATTGTTTATCCTGATGGAATACCTACATTTATTGATTTTCTTTTTGGTCGCGTTAAAAACATTACAGTTCGTGTTGATAATATCCATATTCCCTCTCACTTTAGTGAAAAAGATTATAACAGTGACCCTGAGTTCAAAAAAGAAATCCAACAATGGACACATGAAATGTGGCTAGAGAAAGATGCTCTGATTACTGAACTATTGGATGATAAATTGCAGAAACCCTTAAGGGGCTGAGCCCAAATTAAATAAAATGTTGAATTCTAGATAAAGGAGCCTTAGGCTCCTTTATCTTTTTTAAATTCATAAAAGAACACCATGAGAACATAATGAAAGTATTTAACGACATCACCCAATCAATTGGTAACACACCCCTTGTACGTTTAAACACTATTACTGACGCCAACATTCTTTTAAAAATAGAAAGTCGTAATCCTGCTAACTCGGTAAAATGCCGAATTGGTGCCAATATGATTCTTCAAGCTGAAAAAGATGGCTTACTAAAACCAGGCATGGAAATCGTAGAGCCTACAAGTGGTAATACAGGTATTGCACTGGCCTTTGTTGGCGCTGCAAAAGGTTATAAAGTAACCTTAACCATGCCTGAAACCATGAGCATTGAACGCCGTAAAATAATGAAAGCCTTAGGTGCAAATATTGTTTTAACGGAAGGCCCTAAGGGAATGAAAGGCGCCGTTGTCAAAGCACAAGAAATGGTTGAGGAATCCCCAGAATCACGCATTTTACTGCAACAGTTCAGTAACCCTGCAAACCCTGCTATTCACGAACAAACCACTGGCCCTGAAATTTGGAATGACACAGATGGAGAAATTGATGTACTGATTTCTGGTGTTGGTACAGGCGGTACCATAACGGGTATCAGTCGCTACATCAAAAATACCGCTGGAAAAGCCATTACCAGTGTAGCTGTTGAACCTGCTGCCTCTGCGATTATTACTCAAATTCGTAATGGAGAAACTATTTCACCTTCTCCACACAAGATTCAAGGAATTGGTGCTAACTTCATTCCCGATAACCTTGACTTAAGCATGATTGATCAAGTTGAACCTATTGATCAAGATGAAGCAATTGAAACAGCCCAAAAGCTTATGTCTGAAGAAGGTATTCTATGTGGAATCTCTGGTGGTGCAGCAGTGGCTGCAGCACTAAAAGTTGCTGAGCAGCCTGAGCATAAAGGCAAACTGATCGTTGTTATCCTCCCTGATAGCGGTGAACGTTATTTATCAACAATTTTGTTTGATGGTATGTTTACGGCAAATGAAGGCGCCTAATTTTTTATAAGTCTGTCGCGATCCGTTAATAAAAAGCCCTAATGTCACTCACTGACATTAGGGCTTTTTATTGTTATATTCTCATCAGTAAATTAATGCGTACCAATAATCATTTCAAGTGTAAAATTTAGCGCTGGAGTTGCTTCATAATCAAGATCTCGAGGGAATCCGATTTCGGGCACAACTTCGGCAAAGACAAAGCTTTTATATATCTTACGTCGATAACTAATACTTAAAACCACCTCATTTACTTTTGTAATACTTTCCGTATCACCAAAAGCTTCTATCTGATACAGCATAGCTGATCGATGACTTAACTCATCAAAAATAGATGCACTGGTAACTAAGTCGGCCATATCATCGCTAAAGCTGTAATCTGCATTAAAACTTAAATTAAAATGCCGTGTAAAATCAATTGGCCTTAATGCATTCAAATCTACTTTAGCGCCCCATTCTATATCGGTTCTCCAATAGATTGATTGTAATATTCTGGTTCTCCATGTTTCAAAGTAATCCGTTCTACGAGACCTTATTCGACTGAAATAAACAGGATCACCTGACCACCTAACACCATTATCTAAACTGGTTTTCCACCTGCGTCCTTCTCTGAGCTCTACTCGTAGCGCTGTAGAATAGGTTAAATTTTCAGTGGTTCCCAACACATCTGTTTCTGTGTTGCCATCTTCATTTTCATCTGTTTCTACTAATAGCTTAAATCGATCACGGGTGCGTGGCAGTATTACTTTTAAGTTCAATCCAGCCTGGTAATCAACGCCATTCTCAACTCGCCGTGTAGTGAAGAAAATCCTACCATTACTCCCTGACGCCTTATCTTCAATGAGTTCTTCATCAAAGAAAGCTCCCATAAAAAAGGAATCAACACCGTCATTCAAGCTTTCGACATATTCAGATGCCAAGCCTTGGGTCCAGTCTAATAACTTTATTTCAATTTTTTCGGTTGGCTCAGAAGAATCATCTGTGAGTAGATTATCGCGGGAATCTTGATACTGGCTATCTGGAGCACCCTGCTCTTCCACCATCATATCAAGATCAATTTGATTGCCGTAAGCACTCGCAACGGCAAGATAAGAGCACCCTGCCATTAAAATAAATTTATAAAATTTATCTATATTCATTTATCTACAATAGAAGAGGGGTCAAGATGCACAATCACATCTGCATTAGGATAAATATCTTTAATTTTCGATTCAATACGATCTCCAATTTCATGTGCAGACCAAAGGGGTAAGTTTTCATCCATCTCCAAATGAAATTGAATGAACATATTTGGCCCTGACTGACGACAACGAACATCGTGACAACCTGCACTACCTGGAGCCGTTTTAACTAAATCTAAAATAATGGCTTCAACGTCAGGTAAGTGCTGATCCATCAAGTCTTCAAATGCTTTACTACCGACACTCCAAGCACTCACACATAAAAATATACCAATACCAATGGCCATTGCAGCATCCATCCACACAATACCAAAATCAACAAATACTAAGGCTAGAATAACAGCCGTATTCATTAATAAATCGCCCTGATAATGAATTGAATCGGCCTCAACAATCAAAGATCGACTTTTTGTCATTACGTACTTTTGAAAGCCCACCAATATTAATGTTAAAACAATTGCGAGCACACTTACTGCAATACCTGTTGAGGTTTCCACTACTTTACGTTCATCAGACATCACATCAAAACTGTTTAGCACTAAAACCACAGCTGATCCGATCATAAAAGCCGATTGCGCCAGTGCCGCTATTGACTCTAATTTTCCATGTCCAAACTTATGATCTTCATCGGCTGGCTCTAATGCATAACGTAATGCAAAAAAGTTCATTAGTGATGTAACACCATCTAGTATTGAATCTAGGAGCGAACCTAACAAGCTCACTGAGCCAGTAACAATATATGCCCATGTCTTTGTCACAATTAAGATAAGCGCCACTAGAACGGAGGCCAGGGTCGCCTGTTTACTTAATTTTTCTGATTCACCCATTTGGCGTCATCCTTCAAACTCTAATTAAGCCTAGCATAGCAAATTTTCATCACTTTTAGATTGTTAGCAATAAAAAGAAATATTGAATACATATCACTTCTATTTCGAAGTTTTTAACCGACAAACACAGCAAACAGCATTAAATTTACTAACCTTATAGTACTGTCCTACAAGGAATATTCATGCATAAGGTCTTGGTCGTCGATGACTCACCAACACAAAGAGCTGTTATTGCAGAATACCTTAAAGCTCTAGACTGCGAAGTTAGCCTTGCCAAGTCAGGTGAAGAAGCCTTAATGCAGGTAACAGAGCATATCCCTGACTTAATTATCATGGATGTAGAGATGCCTGGTTTAAATGGATTTGACACCTGCAAAGCCATTCGAGGTTTTTTACAGGATGCTTGGGTGCCCATAGTCTACCTAACGGGTCGAACAGACCCTTCTGGTTTAGTTGAAGGTTTAAATGTAGGTGGAGACGCCTACATCACAAAGCCAGTCCATCAAGATGTGTTAGTCGCTATATCGAAAGCCATGTTGCGTGTTTCTAAGCTTCAATCAGAGTTAATAACCGCCAACAAAAAACTAGACGAAGTCGCCCACTTTGATGTGTTAACTCAAGTGATGAATCGGAGGGGCTACGAAGATATGCTTGATAGACTTTGGAAAGATCATGAAAGAAGAAAAGCCGCGCTCAGTGTGTTGCTTTTAGATATTGATTTCTTTAAAAAATACAACGATGGCTACGGCCATATTAGAGGTGATGAGTGCCTTCGCGCGGTAGCACAAACCCTCAAAAATGAACTTAAGCGCCCTATCGATATACTTGCACGCTATGGTGGCGAAGAATTTGTAGTATTGCTACCAAACACAGATATTGATGGCGCTAAAGCCGTTGGATTACGGCTTATAAAGGCTATGGAACAAGCAAATATCGAGCACTCGTTCAGTGAGGTTAAACCTTATGTCACAGTCAGTATTGGTGCTGCAGAAAACACACCTAATCAAGACATTAACAGCATATTGCAAACAGCCGACGAAGCATTATACAAGGCAAAAGAAGCCGGTAGACATCAAGTGATTGGCTAACTCTGTTGCTCAGTATTAGTCCTTTAACCACCCTATATCATTAAGTTGAAAATCTGAATCGTGCCTAAACTCAGCTTTGACCTATACTCAATGTATAACGCTTTAAGGTGAACCCATGTCGTTAGAAATCCAAGATTTAACAGTACTACTTATTGAGCCTTCTAATACTCAGAGTAAGATACTCAAACAAGTTTTGAGTGACGAAGGTATATGTAAAACCGATATTGTGAGTAATGGCCAAGAAGCACTGGCTTATTTAGACTCTTGTCACCCCGACTTAGTCATCAGTACCATGTACTTTGAGGATATGACCGCCATAGAGCTGCTTCATTCAATGCGGAACAAAGCCAATACCAGCGACATAAATTTTATGCTGGTATCCAGTGAAACCAGTTTCAATATGATAAACCCCATAAAACAAGCAGGTGTATTAGCTGTTTTACCCAAACCATTTGATCGCCGTGATTTTCGTATTGCACTAATAGCCGCAAGAGATACTCTTGAAGTTTCCAATTTGGAACTCGAAAATTTTGATTTAGATACGTTAAAAGGATTAGTGGTCGATGATTCATCAACCGCCCGCCGTCACATCAGTAAAATGCTAACAGCCTGTGGGGTTGAAAGCATTGTTGAAGCTGAAAATGGTAAAGAAGCTATTAAAGTTCTAAAGAATGAAGCTGTGGACTTCATCATTACAGACTACAATATGCCTGAAATGAATGGACAAGAACTAGCAGAATACCTTCATAGCTCTGAATTCTCGCACCTGCCTATATTAATGGTCACCAGTGAATCCAATGACGCCAGATTAAGTGCGATCAAGCAATCCGGTGTGTGTGCGTTATTTGATAAAACCATAGACCCTGCATCGTTAAAATCGACATTAACAAATGCGTTAAATTAATATATTCGAGAGTTTGTATGCATCAAATCAAGGTATGTCTTCGACTGCCTTTTTTAAGCTGGCATACAAGCTCTAACTTTTTAGGCTGTTTGACCGTCTTAATATCCCCTTTCTGATACATCGCAACCGCCAGCTCTAATAAGTTACTTAATACCGAATGAGCCTGTTGCTCAGTGCCACCTTTATGAATGTATTCCTGAATAAATAATTCAGCATGTTCTAATGCATCAATCGCCATATTTTCTCAATATTAATTTACTGTGATCTATAGAGTTTTAAGACTGACTATTATTAGTTTAATTCATTGGCCTGATTAATTTGTATTAATACTTTTTCACACGCCAATTCTTTTGAATCTGCATTCATAATAATTTGTTCTTTATTTGATCGCACAATTAATAAAACAGGAGCCTGCCATCGCATAAAAAACCCATTAGACAAGGTCTCAGTTAGCATACCGCATGCAGGCTTTGGCCAAAAATAAATTGCCAATCCAATCACTAAAAAAATACCTGTAAAAACCCCAATAGGCATTTTACGTTGAGAGTCAATCATGATTAAAATACCTTGTTGGTTCAGCGTAATTTTTTAATACTTGCTGATAAGCTTCTGAGTCAAGCTGTGAAAACCGCGTCATCCACTCTTGGTACTTAGAGTGTATCTTAGGATCATGGCCATCTAATATGGTTTTAGCTAATAAGTTAGATTCAAATATGTCATAACCAGCATAAATATGTTCATCAATTTCATCTCCCCACTCATCTGCTTGATTTGTATCTAAAGAAAGCGGTTTAGAAAATGTAATGCTGACACGGCCTTTATTTCCTTTCATACCTTTTACAATGGTCTGAAAATCTTCATCTTGGGATTTCTCATAGTTATTATGATTAGCCTTCATCACAAGCTCTTGTGCTTTATCAATATCACAAGGATCCCACTCGTAGCTAATGGATACAGGAACAATATTCAAAAATCTCATGCTGTCTTTGAATTCCCAACCTAATTTACGCCCAGCCATATGCAACATTTTTAAAACAGCAGTATCGGTTTTATCAACATTATCTTTGGCTCGCCCTTCTTTTTGAGCAATCCAAATACTCTGTTTCTGCTTAATGCTTTCATGGATATAAGATGAAAGTGTTTGTACTGCTTCTAATTTTTCTCTTCTGGCTGAAATTGTGCGTTTCACCACAAAGCTTTTATTTAACCGCATGAGCTTGGCAACAAAAGGCCGTTGCAGTAAATTATCGCCTATTGCCACCTTGCACGTATTAAAACCAGAAGACAATAATGCATAATTCACCAGCATAGGGTCCATGGCAATATCTCGATGATTACTGATAAAAAGATACGTTTTATCTTTTTCTAAAAACTCCATACCTTTAACAGTAAAATCATCGGTTGTTTTTTCTATCATGGTTTCAACGTATGGAGAAATCGTGTCCTGCCAATGCGTGATATTATGAATGTCATCAAACTGTGACTTTAACTTTTTTCTGATATTTTTTTGTAACCAAAAAGACATCACCCGATTGAGCTTTGGATATGTTTGCTGAGCTACAAACTGTAAAAAATCAGGATCATTTAACAAAGAAGACAATACTGAGTTTACTTCGTGATCTTTGTAGGCTCGAATATCATCGTAATCCAGCATGCTACTTTTGACTTCCCTGCTTTAAAAACTCAGAGCGCCAGTATTCAGCTTGTTCTGTATCAATTTTTTGTTGGCAGCTGCCTTGCTGATAGATTTTACTTAACCTAAGCGCAGCCATCGCATGCCCTGATTTTGCCGCTGACAAATACAACATAAGAGGGTCATCTAAATCTAATAATTGATTTGAGCCCTGTTCAGCAGATGACGTTAATTCAATTAAACTTTTATCTTGAATGGCTTCTGCCAGCATAAACTGGGCATCAGCTGATCCTTTAGCAGCTGATTCACGCAAATAACGAATACCCGCTATTTTATTAAAATCTGTAGCCCCTCGATATTTAAGCAGCTGCCCAAATAAAACCTGAGCCTTAGTCCAGCCTAAGTCAGCAGAACGCTGAAGCTCTCGCATAGAAAACTCATGCAAGCGCCGATGAATACGCGCAAAACCGCTATAGAATAAAAAGGCACCTAAAGAATAATGTACCGCTGCAATCAGGTTGGATAATTGTTTTTTCATAATACCTTACAAAATCATAGGTGTTTCTAACTGGAAGCTTGTGGGACAATAACTTAAATTACTTAATTAAGGCATCGATTGTGACTGTTGATTCATGGCAACCTACCCCAATTCCTACTCAAATCGAGCCGGACGACCTTAAGCGATTAATCTCTTATGCTTCAGAACTTGTGAATAATAAAAACTTTACACCAGATTTGGATTGGATTCAGCCATTAGCGAAGGTAGACCGCGTTATTTGGCAAAATACAGTGCAAGATTTAAGCGATAGTGACCTAATCAATATCATTAAGCTTTTGACCACATTAGAAACCCAGCACAATTGGGACCTAGGCGAGAAATCACCAGTCATCGCTGTGTTTAAAACATATAAGAAAAAGTCGGGATTAAATCGAGAATTGGTTCAGTGGGTTAAAGCAAACTCCGATAATCAATACCTGCCGTTTGGCCCATTAATTTAAGCGCATACCACCTGAGTTGACCCTAGTACTATTTTTGATTGGTTTCTAACCCAAGCACACTGTCTAGAGTCGACTGCAATACAGCACGGTTAATCGGCTTGGTTAAAAACGCATCGACTCCCGCTTCAAAGCAAGCCTGCTCTACCGAACCCTGCGCATTAGCCGTTAACGCTATGATTGGTACGTAATGATCCTCAACTAACCTGATCTGTCGCGTCGCCTCAATCCCATCCATAACAGGCATTTGCACGTCCATAATTACGCCCTGAAAAGTATTACTTTGAAATAATGCAACACCTTCTTCTCCATTGTTCGCAACACTCACTTCATAGCCCATTTTTTCCAGAGTTTTCTGAATAACGACCTGGTTAATAAGATTGTCTTCAACTACCAGTAAGTTATTAGATTGCGTCATGTCGCCTTGCCTATTGTGCGGTAATTGCTGTGCATTAGAATCAGAGAATTCGTCTACGGTTTCAGCATAGTTGAGATTAACGCCTTCTGTCGGCTCAGCTTCTATACTTATGTACTCAACCACTCGATTAAATAACGATTCTCTCGCATACGGCTCATAAAGAATGATACCTCCGGCATCCGGTGATTCACTCTCAACACCCACCCACCATAAATGCATGGCATGATTGACTAGCACGTTATCAGTGATGACCAACTGATAAGATTCTCCTAAGGTTTGATACTCATTTTCATCCACAACCCTATAATCTATTTTCACAGACTCTAAGAATGACTTAAACCAACAACGCTTAGCTTCACTGTCTATGGCGATAGCCACGGTCAAAGCATCACGCTTAAAAGGCAGATCAGAAGAAACCGATAACAAAGGCAGGGTAAACCAAAACTCAGCCCCATTATTGTCCTCGCTATTAACTCCAATCACCCCTCCCATAATTTCGACTATATTCTTACAAATGGATAACCCCAACCCTGTCCCGCCATATTGTTTTGATACTTGTGCATCCGCTTGTGAAAAGGCATCAAAAATAGTCGACTGACAGGCTTTGGGTACACCAACACCGGTATCTATCACCGTAAACCTAAGAGTGTGAGTATCTGCTAACTTATGCATACTGATCATCAATGAAATACTGCCCGAATCGGTAAACTTAATGGCATTATTAAATAGGTTATAAAGCACCTGCCTTAAGCGAAACGCATCGGTTCGTATAATTCGCGGTACTTCAGGAGATAATTCAATAGATATAGATATGTGCTTTTTCATAGCCTGCGGTGTGTACAAGGCCTCTAGGTCATCCAGAACCTGCCACAAGCTAATATCCGACTCATCTAGCTGAATTTCACAAGCATCAGTTTTGGCCAGGTCTAAAACATCATCTACTATTTGTAAAAGGTGATGGGCCGTGTTCACTAAAGTCTCACTATACTGCTTAAAATCGCCCTTTCCTTACCTTTCATTGAGTAAATTAGCCATACCAATAACCCCCCCTAATGGGGTTCTAATTTCATGACTCATTCTGGATAAAAAATCTTCTTTAGACTGCGCTGTTGCTTCCGCTTGTACTTTAGCTTGATGAAGGATGTTAGATGCCTCAGCATGCCTGCTGATGTCAGTCGTAATGATCAATGCCCTAGGCTCTGGGTCATCCGAGATCAAG
>JAWUVN010000085.1:0-8518 GCA_034112345.1 Bermanella sp.
CTTAACTTTTAACTGTTTTAAACGTCTCTCTTAAAAGTTTTACATCATTGGCAGCTCGATGAAGCTCTAGGCCTAAAACCTTTCCGGTTTCGTCTTTTACATTGCTCCAATTATCTAATTCGTCTTCGCTTAATAATCGGGTAATGGTGTCTAAACGAAAACGCTGAACAATGCCTGCTTCGTCAAATAAACGGCCTAACCAAGAACTGTCAAAGCTCCATGCATCGCTATACAAGACTTGACCACCACATAGTTCATTCAAAAAAATGGCAACCTCACGCACAGGCTTACCATTTTCTTTTAAATTCTCACGGGTAATGCCATGAATTTTCTCAGCACTTTCATCCCAATGATCCCAGCCACTGGCGGGCGTGATCAACATTGCGTGAACCGTTCCGTCTTCCATCGCTACGCCAACTTCAATGGGGTAACTACCTCGACCAAAACCAGAGGCTTCTAAATCTATTATCGCTGGTATGTTCATACTACTACCTTCTAAACGTGCTTCAGCCTATACACGCTTACGTAAAATTCTATGAAATAACCTAGCCTACTTCTGTAGGGGTTACTCTTAATACTTCTTCAATGGTGGTCAGCCCCTGAGCCACTTTTTGTGCCCCGCTCAACCTTAAACTGCGCATGCCTTGCTTCATGGCGCTGCGTCTTAGTGAACCCACGTCGGTTTCTTCTTTAATCTGCCCAGCCAATGTATCATTCATAACCATAAGTTCATAGAGTCCTGCACGACCCATATAACCTGTATTTCGACACTCTAGGCAGCCAACCGGATGATATGTGAACTCTGGTGCTTTTGCACTCCATGGGTGAACCAAGTCTTGCCACAACTGAGTATCCGTTGGGTGTTTTTGCTTACAACTGGGGCATAAGGTTCTGACTAAGCGCTGTGCCATAACCCCCACTAACGAGCCCTTAATTAAATAATGAGGCACGCCAATATGTAGCAAGCGTGCAATTGAACTGGGTGCATCATTGGTATGTAGGGTAGATAGTACTAGATGCCCTGTCAAAGCTGCTTGCACCGCCATTTCTGCGGTCTCAGCATCACGAATCTCACCAATCATAATAATATCGGGATCTTGTCGCATCAATGCACGAATGCCCGATGAAAAATCCAAATCAATCTGCGGATTTACCTGCATTTGATTAAACGCCGGCTCTACCATTTCAATGGGGTCTTCGATTGTGCACACGTTTACGTCTTCAGTAGCCAGCTGTTTAAGGGTGCTATATAAGGTACTTGTTTTACCTGACCCAGTCGGCCCTGTGACTAAAACAATCCCCGCCGTTTTACGGGTCATGCTTTCCCAGCTTTTTTGATCTTCTTTACTAAAACCTAATTCGGTAAAGTTACGCAACAACACTTCCGGATCAAAAATACGCATTACCAGCTTTTCACCAAAAGCCGTAGGCATGGTGCTGAGTCGTAACTCAACTTCTTCACCATTGGGTGTGCGGGTTTTAATACGACTGTCTTGTGGTTTGCGTTTTTCTGCAATGTTCATACGACCCAAACTTTTAATTCGGCTGGTGACCGCATTAGATACCGTAGCAGGAAACTCATATACAGGGTGCAGTACACCATCAATTCTAAATCTTACTTTCGCAATATCGCGGCGCGGCTCTATGTGTATATCACTTGCCCGCTGTTCAAACGCGTATTGAAATAACCAATCCACAATATTAACAATGTGTTCATCATTGGCATCGCTGCTGCCCTTTGTGCCCAGCTCAACTAACGATTCAAGATTGCTACCTTGCTTTTGATGCAGAGCCGTTGCACCGCTGACAGAAGCCGCTAACGAAAAAAATTCTACCTGGTAACGCTGAATATCACTTGGGGTTGCCACCACCATTTTAACTTCGCGGCGGTTAATGTGCTCTATGTCGGCAATCCAACGGCGATCAAATGGTTCTGCTGTGGCAACGATTACGGTGTCAGAAGATATGGCGACGGGTAGCAAACCATGGCGCTTAGCAAACGCAAACGACATGGTCGGTGTAACTTCACTGGGTTTAACTTTTAGTGGGTCAATTGTATAAGTGTCTAACTCAGCTTCGTCAGCCAAAAAATTCATAATGAATTCTTCATCCAACTTTACATTAGACTGATCTGCACACTTAAAACTGTGGCTAGCAATGGATTGAGCAGGATGCTGTTTACCGTTTAATCCGGCTTGTTTAATTTCGGCTAATTGCTCTGTATCTATATGCCCCAATTTTTTTAACTGTTGGCACAGTGCATTAAGTGAAATTTTTAAATCTGATACAGGTGCCATGGCCATAATATTTTAGATATCCGTTTACTGCGTTGTCATTTCTATGGGGTTAACGTACTGATTGTTACAAAAAAACATCAGGCCAAAATTTTATCTTTTAACTGTTCACGACACGCTTGTAAGCGACGCTGCTCCACTGTCAGCCTGCGAACCCAGCTAGACAATTTGGCACGACTGTCATCATCTTTAATCACACAAATAGACATGGCATCTGTCATGCCCATTACCACTAAATGCTGTCGTATTAGGCTGTTCACTAGCGCATACGATTCGTGATTAAAACGATTATAAAAATACGCTAGGGTTTGAATAGATTGTAAATCTTGAAACTGCTGAACCGGCATGTCCAAAGAACGTTCTTTTAATTGTGTCAGCGGCTGCCATAACACATCACGAACATCCCCCAGTTCATTTAAGCTTGGACCATGACGATATAAAAAATCGCCCAATAGCAATAGAGACTGTCCTAACGCATTTTGGTTCATCCATTGCAGAATTTTATCGTTAAGCGATCCGGTTAAGTTTTGCAATAAACGCTGACTTAAGCCACGGCTATTACTGTGATCATCAACAAATAATGCAATCACAACTCGAGCCGGTGCCAGCAAGGCCGACATTTGTTTTTGTAATGCATGCCAACTGCTCAAAACCGGTTGTAATTCGGTACTTAATTTAGCATCGCTGCGAATCAAGCAAGACAGTACAAACTCTACTGCTTGAACATGACGGCTTAATACCAGCAGCGACCACCAATCTGTTGTTTGCCCAAAGCGATCCCAATGTCGATTAATGCGCGTTAATGCATCTTGTAAAAACGCATTAATGTCCAAATCATTTTCTAATTGACCACTAAAATCTGGCGCGTTATAAAAACTGATATTTGACTCTAAACCATAGCCGCGCTCAGCCTTGTTAATATCACATGGCACTAACGGTAATTGCCCTGCAAGCTCATGGGCAAAACCAAATAAATCTTCTGCCTGACCGCTCATCAGCTCTAACTCTATTTCGCATAAAGGTGTGCGTTTATGCCCGTTATGAATAGAGCCTTGATCCAATACCAACTCAATTTCACTGTCGCCAAACTTTTTAATCCAAACATGACGATTAAAGTCGGTTTTGAACAGCGGCTTAATGGCATCTTTCAACTCAGGATCAACATTCAACTCTGCCGGAAACAAAGACCAATCAATTTCAGGTTGATCAATGTTGTATTCCCATTCACCACGCTGATGCAAGCCACCAATGGCCTGCCCTTTGTTTTTAAGGGTTTGCTTATAACCGTACTGGCTTTTACGAATACGCAAAGCCGCATGTGACTGATTAAGCGCTAAGTCATCTGTATCAAAATATTGATTATCCAGAATCAGGGGTTCGCCCTGACTATTACCAAGGGGAAGACAGGCCTGATCCGACAATGCCATTATTGCTGGCACCGCGTATTCAGGAAGGGACAGTTTTAGTTCTACTTCTTTTGCCATCTGGATTCTAAACTTATTCTTATTTCTCAAGCGGAATCTTAGCAGAAACATTCAAAATGCTCAGTAGACCAAAGCCTAACATGACCTGTTTTTAACAACTATTTACATATTTTCTCAACTAACTGATAGGTAATTCACAATTTCATGACCCATACGGCCCAGCTCGACAAATTAAGCCGGGGTTTTACCCTATTTAATGAGAAACAATCTGTTTAACCCTAGGCGGCCGCGCATTATTTGATACACTGAAATACATCGCATTTTCATCATACATGGACAGAACATTGCTACCGGATATCAAGCAACAACTCAGCACCCTTATTTCTTTGCCTAGCATGTCTAGCACCCTAGACGAGTTTGATCAGAGTAACCAAGCCGTCATCAACCAATTAGCAAGCTGGTGCGAAACACTGGGGTTTAAAGTAGACATTCAATGTGTGGATGCCGAGCGTAAAAAATTCAACATGCTGGCCACACTGGGCAGCGGTCCAGGTGGGTTAATTTTATCGGGGCACACCGATACCGTGCCATGCAATCCTGAGCGCTGGAACAGCGACCCGTTTACCCTAACCGACAAAGACAATAAATTTTATGGCCTAGGCACCTGCGACATGAAAGGATTTTTCGCACTTGCTTTAGCTGCCGTTGCAAAGGTAGACCCTAAGAAACTCAATGCACCCATTTTTATCTTAGCCACATGCGATGAAGAAACCAGCATGGCCGGCGCAAGAGCATTAGCCACACTGGGCTTACCCAAAGCACGGGCCGCCATCATTGGCGAGCCCACCGGATTAAAGCCAATCAATATGCACAAAGGCATCATGATGGAAGGGGTCACCGTTACCGGGCAAGCTGGCCACAGCTCTAACCCAGCCCTAGGCAACAACGCAATGGAAATCATGCACAAGGTCATGACCGATCTAATGGACTACCGCAGCGAACTGCAACAAGCCCATAAACACACCGCATTCAGTGTACCAACACCTACCATGAACCTTGGTTGCATTCACGGCGGCGACAACCCAAATAGAATATGCGGGCAATGCGAATTGCATTACGACCTAAGAACCATTCCTGGCATGAATATGGATACACTGCGCGATAACATCAATCAGCGCCTGCAAAAAATCGCACAAGAAACCAACAGCAAGATTGAAAGCTACCGCTTATTTGATGGCGTGAATGCCTTCTCAAACGAAGCAAACAGCGAACTGGTGCAGCTGGCCGAAAAACTCTCTGGATACGGAGCCGAAGCCGTCGCATTTGCCACCGAAGCGCCGTTTTTGGCCCAGCACAACATAGATACAGTGGTCATGGGGGCAGGTTCAATTGATCAAGCTCACCAACCTGATGAGTTTATGGCCCACGATCAGATCGATCCTATGGTGAGCTACATCGAAAAATTTATAAAACATTATTGCCTATCTTAGATAGCAAACCAGAAGTGATCCAAGCCACAGAACGTGGCTCACCTGCGGGCAACCCAAAATATAAAGACACAAGCTCGCTCAAAACTATAAAACGATTTACACTACAACTATAAATTAGAGAAAGAAAAATACAGTGAACACAACACAATACGTCCATTGGTTCAGACAATGTTCTCCCTATATCAACGCTCACAGAGGTAAAACCTTTGTGATCATGATTGGCGGCGAAACATTAGCACACGAACAATTCCAAAATATCGTACACGACATAGCGCTACTTAATAGCCTAGGTGTGCGCATGGTATTGGTTCATGGCGCACGACCACAGATCGACGAACTGTGTCAGCAAAAAAACATCACGGCCAAATTTCATAACAACAAACGCATCACCGATGAGCCAATGTTAGTCACCGTTCAACAGGCCGTTGGCCAATTACGTTCAAAAATTGAAGCCTTATTAAGCACCGGCACCAGCAACAGCCCCATGCATGGCGCAGACATTCGCGTAGTAGGCGGCAACTTTGTTATGGCCAAGCCGCTAGGTGTGCTCGACGGCGTTGATTTTGCGCACACGGGTGAAGTCAGAAAAATTGATACTAAGGCCATTGAACGAATTTTAGAAAACAACGCCATCGTTTTAATGAACTGCCTGGGTTACAGCAAAACAGGAGAAACCTTCAATCTACCCGTTGAAGACGTGGCCACACAAACCGCCATCAGCTTACAGGCCGATAAACTCATTATGCTGGGCGAAAACAACTGCTTAGTAGATGAACGTGGGCAGCTAATAAAAGAAGTGATCACCAGCGACATTCCGAATCTTATTAGCGACGCACTAAACCAAGAACAAACCGCACAATTGTTATCAGCAAAACACGCAGTAGAAAACGGCGTGTCCCGTTGCCAACTGATCCAACACGATCAAGATGGTGCACTGCTCACTGAGTTATTCACACTGGATGGCAGTGGCACATTAATCAGCCAGCACCACCAAGAACAGCTGCGCAGTGCTAAAATGGAAGACGTGGTCGGCATATTAGATTTATTAAAACCCCTTGAAGAAAAAGGTGTTTTGGTGAGAAGAGAACGCGACGTATTAGAAAACGAAATTGACCGCTTTAAAGTATTAGTCAAAGACGACATGGTACTGGGCTGCGCCGCATTATATGCATACAGCAACCAAATGGCCGAACTGGCCTGCGTTGCCGTGCACAATGAATACCGAGGCGGTAACCGAGGTGATCGCTTGTTACGCACCCTAGAACTAGAAGCCAAGCAACAAGGCATCACCAAGCTGTTTGTATTAACCACACAAACCGCCCTGTGGTTTGAAGAACGCGGCTTTGAATTAGGTTCGGTTGATGAATTGCCTAACGAGAAAAAATCGCTTTATAACCTACAGCGAAACAGTAAGGTGTTTATTAAATCGCTTTAAATTTTTATAATAAATTAAATTAAAATAAAAAACGCCTCAATAGAGGCGTTTTTTTAGCATCATACGCTAGCTGTCAACCAGCTCCCTCGCAATCACTCTAAGTAAAAACGTCTCTCTTTCTATCGAGAGCCCTTTCTTTTCACTATTCGCCATTACATCATCGTTATGAGCAATAGCCTCATAAATATTCATCCACACGGGCGTCATACCATTACTCACTTCGTGTGACTCAAGGGCTGTATCACCTAATTCATCATCAATCTCACATGTGTAACAATGAGAAATCATATGAATAATATCCGCATCTGATTTGTACCAAGGGCGGTATTCATCATAACGTGCAAACGCTTTTACATTACGTACGCCCTGCGCGCCCGTCTCTTCTTGTAGTTCACGAATAAGACCCGCCACTTCATCTTCACCGTCATCTATGCCACCACCGGGTAAACTATAATCGTGATAACGCTGAGTGAATAACAATAAAATGTTGTCACCCTTCACCACAATGCCTCGTGCGGCGTGACGCTCTATAAGCTTATGCTTACTTGTAGGGGAGATGTCTTCAGGAGAAACGTCAGGATGGAAAGCAGTTTTTAAAAGGCGCATAAATACAGTTCTGTGATAATCGGTTTTTTCATACTTTATTTGCCCTAATAACAGGCTAAGCAATCTTGACTTAAATAGTGTAAAAAGCGCAGTTAAATATTACGTTTTATTTTAATATTTGGATTCCTGCATCACTCAACCAACGAAAGGCTTCATCTGTGTCCTTACAAAACTTTTTTTCTGTGTGCGTTAATACTTCATGGGTCTTTTTCAGCATTGTTTCTTGTAAGTTGAAACTAATGATTACAGCTTGATACTTGTAATTTTTATCATTAGCCCAAGCATTCAATTCTTCTACTGGCTTCCAAATATCTGGAGTCCCAAGTTCCCAGCAAGATAAATCGACAATGGTGGCCCAAGGTTCATCTTTAATTTGACTAATAAGGTGACTGCATTCATCACACAATCTCAATACAGTTTCTAAATTCCATGCATCATAAGCTTTAACAACCAAAACCTGGCCGACTAATTTAATTTCAAATGAACCATGTTCTTTCATATTAACACCTAACCCCTTTATTGCGACGCCACACTTAAAACTGTCCCACCCGAAGAACAATCAATGACAAAATTAATATGAGTATTTAATTTCATAGTGCACTCATTAAAAATTTACGGGCTAGAAAAAAAGGATTAAAATCCAGCTACCTGCAAAGTAAATTCCGATTAACCATAAAAGAGTATTTTTCCACTGTAGAGCCGAATGAACTACTAAAAATATAGCCCAATCCCGATAGCTAATCCACCAAACATAGCAGCACTAAAAATAATGGACGACAGCCAATCCAGAAAACAGCATATTTATAATTTTAATATTTCTACGTATTTAACGCTTTTCTAAGCGGCAATAAAATAGTTGGCTAAAATTAGCGAGGTACGAGCAAAAGCCAACTGTTTTTTGTCCGTTTAATCAACTTTTTATAACTCATTCCATATAGGTGTACTCTCTGCCTGATAGAAATGAACGGTACATGTACTGAAAGATGAAAGTGCATTTTCTTTTGTTCTTCTGTTCTCCCGAGAATTAGCGTCTCCATATATGCTTACGTATACATCTCTAACCCCACTTCGATCAACTTTATCAAAGATGTGTGTATCTGTTTCATCCATTGAATGTCCGTAAATCACAAGTGAATCACTAATTTTACCTAATTGGGTATAGCAATAATTTAAATATGGATTGTGCAATATCTTATCTAGTTTTTTGTGATAATTTGGTTCAGCAACAAAAATCGGAAAATTATTTTTATCCAAATTAGCTTTCACTTG
>JAWUVN010000086.1:0-12285 GCA_034112345.1 Bermanella sp.
GCTAGAAACACTAGGTCATCGCCGTGAAATAATGGGTTGTGATAAAACGTTCCCATTGGGCTTGTAGCACTGAATGACTGTCCCACTTTTACATCATCACCCAGTAAGTAACTTGTTACAAAACCACCCTCTACAAGCTTAACCGTTAGGTCGTAATAATCACGATGCGTTGGACAAGACGATATGGCATAAGGCCGTGCCGTCTCGACACCATCAATTGTTGTATACAAGTTAATGTATTGACCAGCCTGAAAAGGCGGTAAGGGTTTATTTAAAGTATCACCACTGTTATTAGAGGCATCGTTAACACTGTCTATTACTAAACGAAACGTCTTTGTTGAAGGCGTGTCTTGAAAAACATCTGAAACTGTTAACTGCAAACGCTTTGGGTGTAACTTGGCAATGTCGTTTTTCGTTTTCCATTTTTCTGTACTAAAATCTGTACCTGATTGCTCTCGCTCTTGTTTACGAGCAACGCCTTCAGAAAAACCAACAATGTTGTTTAATAGTTCATTTGAGTTAGACATTGGCGACTCCTGCTTCTTGTACGTGTTTGGCTTGTTCTGCTGCGCGTTGCTTGTTAATTTTTTTAACAATGGCGTTAGCCGTTGACGTGCCTACCATGTAAGTGGGCTGAAAGCCGCCCATACCTTGCCAGCTGCCTGCTATGTGCAAACCATCTACCTGATCGTATCGCTCACGATGTAACGGCCCATCTTCAGGGTTTTGTTTAAAGCCATATATGGCACCACCCGGTGTATTTAAATAACGCATCATGGTCAGCGGGGTGGCCACTTCAACTTCTTCGATACTGGCCCTAAACCCAGGGAAAAATTCTTCAGCTTGTTTTAATAAATGTTCAGCAAAGTCGTATTTTGTTTGTGCGTATTGCGCAACGGGTACATCTTCCCAAACGCTGCCGTATTGCAAACACAATAGTGAAATTTGGCTTTTTCCAGGAGGCGCAAAACTTGGATCATCCACGTTATAACACGTCATCATGGTGGCGACAGGCGGATTCATTGTGCTCATGGTGTCATGCATCAGTTCTTCATTCATGGTTGAAGATAAAAATGTGGATGCGTTTTTAATGCCTAATTGCTCAGGCGTTTTATCCATGCCTAGGTACAAACAAAAAGCCGATGTTCCCAAATCACGAGATTTAAAATCTTTTGAAATGCCTTCTGGCATAATCGGTGTATCTAATAAATCACCGAACGTCACAACCGTACTGGCGTTAGAAATAATATGACCACAGGGAATCTCTTCACCAAACTCGGTAACAATGCCTTTTACTTTGGGTTTATCACCAGATTGGTCTGTTAAAATTTTATCCACTGAACAGTTAAATCTAACCTCTCCACCGGCTTCTAAAAAGCTTTCTAATAACGCGCTGGATAAAGCCTGAGAGCCACCCTTAATATGCCAAGGTTTAAACACACCGTAGGCGTATAACATAACGGCTAAATCACAAAAGTTAATGTCTTTTGGTGGCATACCTAGGTAACACCAGTACGCCGCCAATAAGGTTTTAAGTTGTTCGCTTTCAAAGTGTTCATCTAAAACATCTTTGGCACTGCGTAAACCGTGTTCTGCATAATGTTTGCAGTTGGTCATTAACATTTTTTCTGAATTCATTTTGCGCGCCATGGGTAAGCCCATAAAGCTTTCCATGGTCACTTGCTCACACAGCTTCATGAACGCTTTAATACCGGCCTCTTCTGCTGGAAAGTTTTCTACCAGCACATCTCGAATGCCCGTCCAGCTGGCTGGCAAAGTAATATCAAATTCGTCTTTTACCACCATGCGATACAATTCGTGCTCTTGCACAAACTCCACCTTATCCATCACACCAAGATCACCAAATAGTTTACGCATGATAAACGGCTTATCTTCTGTGCCTAATCCGCTTAACTGGTGTAACGCCACTTCAAATTCAAATTCGCCCCGTACAAAGGATGTGGCACAGCCACCAGGGATGTTATGGCGTTCTAGTAATAAGGTATTGGCTCCGCCGCGCTGCAGGGCTGTAGCGGCTGTAAGGCCCGCATTACCAGCCCCGATGACAATGGCGTCAAAGTCTGTAGAAGTATTCGTATCGCTCATTTACCACTCCACTATTCATTAAGAACTAATCAAGAATCTATTGAAAATACATCGATGTATTAAGCTCACTGCTAACTTTACATCGTAAAGATGGTGTATTTATACACTGTAAAGATTGGAGCTTCAAGTGCTTGAAACAAATATTTACAATAGACCGGTACAGGGTCTTACTATTAACAAAGCCGATATATGGCTCTGCCCCGCTTACCTTCAGTTAACTAATTTTTTGGCAGGCACTCATGATGATTCAAGGGCTGTAAGCTATGAATCACATAAATGATGAACAAAAAAAAGCCCCCATATTATTCATATGAAGGCTTTGTGGTTTCTGATTTGTGTTCTATTTTAAAACATCTGCGACGTTTAATCGGTATTAGGCGGTGCTATGGCGTTTTGGAATACACAGAATATTTTGATTAAAACTTAAGGATTAAGTCTCGTCGCTTATGACTTGCAGCAATAAAACTATTCGCTGCAAGCGATAAGGTATTTTCTTATTAATCTAAAACACTAATACTGATAGAACCCTTCCTCGATCTTAGCTTGCACCTTTTTACACAAGGGCACGTAGCCCTCTGTCTTTGGTAACCATACGTATACTGGTTCTTGTTGTTTAGATAAGTCGAATCCTTTCTCTTTTAACGGTGCCTTTTTATGTTTAAAGGTACCTGTAGTGTCCACTTCCTCACTAATGCGTAAAAAGATAGGGATAGCATAATGCGGTAGTTCACTTTTTAGCTTGGTTAGTAACGATTTAAAATCAAACTCGCTTTCTTCACAGTCAAGACGAATAGACGCCATTCCAGCCCGGCCATTCGTATTTGGAATTTCTACTCCATAAACAATGGTTTCACTTATTTTGTCAACGCCATCCACAATAAACTCGACTTCAGTGGTGGACACATTTTCACCTTTCCAACGAAAGGTATCCCCTAAGCGGTCAACAAACTGTGCATGTTTAAATCCCATGTCACGCATTAAGTCGCCACTATCGAACCACGAATCACCCTTTACGAAAACATCATGCAAAATACATTTTTCAGTATTACTGGCTTGAGTATAACCATGGAAAGGGGTTTTTTCGGTTATCTCTCCTATCAATAACCCAGCCTCTCCTTTAGCCACTCTAATTAAACAGCCGTTATCATCTTTAATAACAGCTTCTTTTTCTTTATCATATTTTACAATGGCATACGGCAAGGGTGATAAACCCACGGTGTTTTCAAAATTTAAAATATTGGTAAAAGCAATATTGCCTTCACTTGACGCATAAAGCTCCAGCACTTTAGAGACACCAAAGCGCGTTTTAAAATCATTCCAAATGGATGGACGTAAACCGTTACCCACCATAGCGCGCACATTATTCTGTAAGTCCTTTTCACTTGGTGGCTGATCCATCAGGTATCGACACAGCTCGCCAACATATCCAAATGCGGTCACGTTATTATCACGTATATCTTGCCAGAAATGACTGGCACTAAATTTACGTTTCATTACTAATGTAGAGTTGCCCGCTAATATTGCTCCCCAGCACACGGCCATTGCTGTGGCATGGTAAAACGGTAAAGCAACATACATTTTATCGCTTTTATTAAGACGTAATCCGCCGTAGCCAAACCCTCCAAAGGCCTTCATGAAACGGCCATGGTTAAATACCACCGCTTTAGGCATGCCAGTGGTGCCGGATGTAAACATATAAAAACAAGGATCATTTACATAAACTTGTTGGGTATTAATAAGGTTTTCAGAGCTTTCACCTTGAATGAGTAAGGCAAGATTATTCCAATCCGCTGGGGCCGTTCCGGGATTAGTTAAGGTGTGATTGTCGGCTAAAAAGTAACGGCTATTTTGCGGGATCACCAAGTCATCACTTACCGATTCGTAAGTCTCTAACAGCTCTTCACCCAGTATAACGACTTTAGGGTTCACCAAGTTCACGCTGTGAATTAAGACTTTTCCACGCAATGTGGTGTTAATTAGAGCAGATACCACCCCAATTTTGGCACAAGCCGTGACAGCAACCATTAATTCGGCACGATTTTCGATCATAATCGCAGCGGTATCGCCCTTTTTAAGGCCTGTAGATAATAGATAGTGCGCCATTCTATTAGCCCACGCATTAAACTCGGTGTAGGTAAGTTGTATATCCTCTTGTATAAAGGCGAAGCCATCTGGGTTTTTTTGCTGGGCCATCTCTACGCACAGACCTATGCCTACCGTACGGGTTTTATCATTGGTGTTGCCCATTTTTAGGCCTTTGATTAAACCTGGTAAACCATGTAGCAACGCAGGGATTTTACCCAAAAATTGCGGCCAGCTAATTACATCTGAAGATTTCATATGGTGCACATCCGTTATTTTTATTATTGATACCGCATTGTGCGCCAAACCAATCATTGGGTCATGGTCAAAGGGTTTCAAAAAACTGGCAAACCGTCCCACATTGGCGTTATGATTCACCTATAACAAAAATAAGCAGGGTCGCATTATGATTGAAAGAGAACTTACCGCTTCGTCGGCCCTAGTGCTGGATTTATTTGACGGCTTAAATGAACTAGGCCTACTTAGTGCCGATGACTTACAAAAGCTCAATATCTCACGACACTCGCTACTGCAAGTAGAAGAGCGCGCCCCCGTCTCCATTATTATTAATTTATGGCAATGTGCCTTAAATAAGCCTCACCCTGCGAACCTTGGCTTAACCATAGGGAAAAGGTTCAATCCTTTGGCCCGCGGGCTTTTAGCGCATCTAGTTTCCCACACCGAGAATATGGGGGACGCATTGACCCTGTTTAGAGACAAGAGCGATTTAATGAGTGAAGCGGAAAAGATTGTATTCTCAGTAACCAGTGGTTTGGTACGCATACAATATGACTTTGTGAGCCCCAAGCACTATCACAAAGTGGCCATAGAACGCAGTTTCAGTTCAGGACTTACGTGGTGCCAAGAACTCACGGGGATAAAAATTGTGCCAGTAGAGTGCGGCTTTCGCCACTCCCCTGTTGATTACCCAGAGGAATACCAGCAAGTATTTGGAAACAATATTTCATTTAACCAATCGCAAGACTATATGCTCTTTGATGAAAAAATAATGTCACTGCCGTTAGTGAGTCGCAACGCCTATTTAAAAGAGCTATTATTTGAGCGGGCCGAGAGTATTGAAAAAGACCTAATGCCCAGCACACTGTCTACCTTGGTCATTAAAACTATAAAAGCAAATATTGAAAGTGGGTCAATCGGCGTATTGGCCATTGCGCAACGCTTAAATATGAGCCGGCAAACACTGCACCGTAAATTAAAAAAAGAAGATACTAACTTTAGCGAACTACTCACTCAAGTACGCAAACGGTTAGCGGTTGAGCACTTGTCAAATAATCGTTGTAGAATTGAACAACTCAGTGAAAAACTAGGTTACGAAGAGCCCAGTGCTTTTCATAAAGCATTTAAGACTTGGTTTAACATGACGCCTAAAGCCTACCAGCAATCACAGCTAAAATAACGCCCATAGAAAGACGTTCCACCCACTGTGTTCAAACGAAACTAAAAAACTAAAAGGACACTCACTCTAAGTCCAATTTCTGATTTTACATCTTACCAAACTTTATTCCGATACACTTAAAGCAAAACCCTTCTATTTTCAAATCATCGATACAAGGAATGTACGAGCAATTAAAAGGAGCGTTATCATAAATACATAATGATTCTAAGGTGTATTACGGGCCCACAGCCCTAATAGCACCCTACTGTTTTAAGTGTATAGCTCTCTAAATAAAAAAAGGCCAAACCATACATTATTATGTATGTTCAGCCCTTATTTTAAGTTGATTGTAATCTTGATTATATTGAATGTTTTTTATCGTTATTAGGTGATTGATGTATTGGGATAAAGGTTTTTATCACAATAGTCCCTAAGCTGTATTCATTGGCGTGCGTTCTAATAACCAATCAGCAATGGTAACAAAGACTTCTTTTTTGGCCGCGCTGCCACGAATCAACTGACCATGACTGTAATCTTTACTAAACCCATTTGAAATTGAACACACTTGCCATGATTTATCGGCGCTAGATAGCATGTTGAATACTTTTTTACAGCCCGACTCAGGTGCAATATTGTCATTCCCCCCTGCCATAATTAATGCCGGTAAAGTAAGTACGCTTAATCCCTGCAAATAATCAAAACCGTCTGTGCCCAACCACTGCCCTGTAATATTCCATTTAGCCCACTGTGCAAGCAGCTGAGAGGGTTCTCCTTCTGTTCCCACTGACGCCAAGCTTTTAGGGAAATGTCCTAGGGTTTTGGTAATGGCCCACAAGATCATGGCCCGGCTTTTAAATTTCAAACCCATGGCACCATCGGTTGCCTGCGCGCCCAATGTCACAAGACTTGCGAATTGATCCTGAAAACCTGGGTTACGTGCAAGATGCATTAACGCTAAATGCCCACCACCGCTATGAGATAACCAATGAATTTTCTCATGCCCCGATTTTTGTAAAACCGTTTCTATGGCCAAAGGCACATCATGAAATGCAGGGTGTTCAAAGTTTTGCTTGCGGTTAAAGGCTTGGCTTTCCCCGTGACCACCCCAATCTAATGACCAGCAATCAAACCCTAATGCACATAAATATTGGGCCAAATCGCTTAACGTTTCTGCATTAGACATGGTGCCGTGAGCAAGAATAATCGGTAAACCAACAGGCTTTGCAGGCAACAGTCTGTGTAAGGCGATGCGGCCACCCATAGGTATGTTTAATTTGTAGGTTTGTTGCTGCATGTCATGTACGGCCTTAAATGGTTAGCTCTTTAATTACAAAATATACATCAGCTAACTCTTACACAGATTAATTTTAAAATCTATGAAGAGCTAACAAGATATCTAACCACTCATTTAACATAAACTAATAACTTAACATCAAGTAAACACACCGCTTCGCATTCAACATTCAAATTAATGACTCGGTTAACATCATATGGGCTGCTTTCTCAGCGATGGCGATGGTTGGTGCATTTGTATTGCCACTAATTAAGTTAGGCATAATAGAAGCATCAATGACTCTTAAGTTTTGTACCCCGTGTACTCTTAGCTCACTGTCTACAACAGCCATTTCATCGCTGCCCATTTTACAGGTTCCTACTGGGTGAAATACTGTTCCTAGGCGTTCTAGGCTTTTTTCAAAAATAGCTTCGTCACTTTGCACCTCAGCACCTGGGTGTAATTCTTCACCTCTGTGGCCATCAAATGCGGGGGCAGCCAAAATTTTACGAACTTGTTTTATCCCATCAATCATCACTTGTTTATCATCGGGGTGAGAGAAAAAGTTAAAATCAATTTCAGGATGATCAGCTGGATTGGCCGATTTTAAAGATACCGACCCTGTGCTTTTAGGCCTTAAAACACATACATGACATGAATAACCATCTTTAGACATTAACTTGATATCACGGCCATTATCATCAAACAGCAGCGGTACCATATGAAGCTGTATGTCAGGTCTATCAAGTTCAGGTTTTGATTTAATAAAGCCCCCTGCTTCTAAAATTGAATTGGACAACTTACCTTTTTTACTTGTTATGTACTTAATTGTATCTGGCGTCATTTTTAACAAACCCGACAATGATGCCGTAAATCCATCTGACTTTTTACTGTTCACAAGTACACATGCATCTGCATGCTCTTGTAAATTCTTACCAACACCGGGTAAGTTATGTATACAGCTAATACCATGCTTTTCTAATTCTGATTTTTCACCAATGCCTGACAACATCAATATTTGAGGTGAATTGATCGTACCGCCACTTACGATCACTTCTTTGTTTGCCTTGATAATTGATTGTTTACCTTTATGTGTAAACTCAACACCGGTGGCTTTTTTATTCTCAATTACCACTCGATCAACCAAGGCTTCAACCACAACCGTTACATTATTTCGAGCCATAGCTGGTTTTAAATAACCCCTACCTGCACCGCAACGTTGTCCATCTTTAATAGTGCATTGGTACATGCCTACACCTTCTTGCTTGGCGCCGTTAAAGTCATTGTTTTCTTTAAATCCAACTTGCTTAGATGCCTCTACAAATACATTGCTAATAGGATAAAAAACAGGGCGATCACTTACATGCAATGGCCCACTTGCACCATGAAATTCACTGCTGCCACGCTCATTGGTTTCTGATTTTTTAAAGAACGGTAAAATATCGTCATAAGCCCACCCTTTATTACCCAGCCTGGCCCAATCATCGTAATCTTGTTTTTGCCCACGCACATACAGCATGGCATTAGTCGACGAACTTCCACCCAGTGTCTTTCCCCGGGGAATAAACATGGGCTGACCTTTACGAACAGATGGGTCTACTTTGGCGTTATAAGCCCAATTGTACTTTTTTGAAAACATGAAATAAGAAAAAGCACCAGGTATACGAATCATGGCTGTATTGTCTGTTGGCCCTGCTTCTAAAACACATACGGTAAATTTACCGTTTTCGGATAAACGATTCGCCATCACGCAACCCGCCGAACCAGCACCGATAATCACATAGTCATAGTTATTATTTGTCATTATTTGTTCCCACATCACGTATTTGTATATTTATTGTTATTAAGCGTAATGCAGTTAGATTACCTAACTTCAATATTTTTATATCGTCTAACCGTGCCAGGCTATTGCCATTTCATGCAAAGCACATAGAATAATCTGACAATAAGAGACCTCATGCCTAAATGACCGAACATTTTTCTACATTAAGCGGTTGGATGATCCCGTTTAGCCGAGCAATGGAAGCCCGAGGCATCGACCTGGCTACGGCCATGAGTGCTTGTAATATTGATCAAAAAACCCTTAAAGACCAAGAATCTCGCATTGCAGCAGAATGCTTTGCGTCATTAATTGATTATTGCAATCAAGCACTTAATTCTCATGATTTTGCCATTACTGTGGCCGAACACTTTCACCCTGGAACCTTTCATGTTTTGGGTTACGCTATGATGTCTTCAAATACATTAAAAGATGCATTATCACGAATTGCTCAATACAAACGCGTGGTTTCCAATACATGTGAATTAAGTGTTCAAGAAAATGGCAATAACCTGATATTTGAAATGCAAATATTCAGCTATCAAGATACTCAGCGCCTAGTGCTCAGCCAAGATTCCGTTATTGCTTTTTTAGGCACCATTATTAAATTTTCAAAAGCATTAGTGGGGGACGAATTTAAAGCCAATAAACTGTTTTTATGCTACCCAAAACCAGAATTCGAGACACAATTTATCACTGATTTTTTTGGGTGTGAGGTCGAATTTAATGCTCAACATTCGGGCTTGGTACTGAACAGCCAACAAGCTAATCAAGATTTAATTGGTGCTAACCCTTTAATCACACAAACTCACGAAAAATTATTAAACGAGTTTCTATCCCGTGTAAACAAAAATGATTTAATTCAACAAGTGCGTTCAAAAATTCATAATGTGCTGCCCCTTGGTACCCCGTCTCAATCAGACATTGCCGCTGAACTGGGCATGAGCTTACGTAACTTACAACGTAAGCTCAGCGATAAAGGCTCTAGCTTTAAAGACATTCTTGAAGACACTCGAAAACGTTTAGCCATTGACCATATAAAGCAATCACACCTAAGCCTGGGTGAGATCAGTTATCTAGTGGGGTTTTCTAACCTCAGTAATTTTAATCGCGCTTTTAAGCGCTGGACCAACCTAACACCCGGTGAATATCGTAACCAGCACCTGCACTAACCTGATCCATAGCTGTAAAATCACCACACTAAAACACCAATATGAAAATTGCGCCAACCGTGTACGAATCGAAACTAATAAGACCACCATACCTAAGAGAAATGAATTAGAGCGTCCAGGCCGACTTGCCAATAGTGTGTTTAATCCTCAACTTTCTTTGTATTAACCAAATCTTCTTTTAATCCATCCTTTCAACAACCAAGGATGACACCATGCCAAAAACCAGAAAAACCATTGTTTGTTTAGAAGCAACACCCTACTACCACAGCGTATCGCGCTGTGCACCCAAAGCGCTTCGCGGGGCATGCTATACGTAAAGCGTATTTATGTGGCATGGAGTTCACGACTAAACAAAGTTATGAGCATCGCCGTGCATGGGTTAAAGAAGAGTATTAAAACAAGCGAACGTCTTTACTATAGATATCGCTAGCAGCGTATTAAGACACTACTTAGACTGGATTCACTAAAAACTACAAATCTGTCCCTGTAATCCGATATAATGCCTTACTAATCGCCACCAAGCATGTATTGAAGGGTTACCCATGGGAATATTGTCAATTTTTAGTAAAGATAAAAGCTTTGCACTTCCCGTTATTGGCAACCCGATTTTAAACAAAATGGGTCTACATGTTTTTCGTATTTGGCTTGCTGATTTAGCGCTTAAGCTCCGCCGCTTACAGGTTTCTGGAATTAATTGCCCGGATGAGTTCTCTGAGTTCCATAAATATGGCGTAGTGACATTAGAAAACTTTTTGCCAAAAATCGAGTTTGATAAACTTGTCACTGAAATTAAATCAACTATGAAAGACGTGGATAATAAAAACTCTATTCAAAATTATGGTGAAGAAGGCTTTGGGGAAAAGCATGTTTATGATTGGGGTTTTGACCGCTACGATGGTGATACCCTAAATCGTTTTTATAAGATTAAGCCTCAGCACTCTAGCACCCAAAAATTTTTAAATAACCCTCGCTTACAAGGTATCACCCGATACTTCTCAGGCACATACCATGACCCTAGTAAATACGACTTATATAAACTTCATCATGGTAGTGAACAGAAAAACGCCGACAGTCAAAAAATCATTCATCGTGATACCTTTCATTCAGCTATTAAACTTTGGTATTTCCTTGAGGATGTAGAAGAGAAAAATGGGCCATTTCACTACGCACCAGGCACCCATAAAATGAGTAAAAAACGACTTAACTGGGAAAAAAATCGCAGCATTCAAGCCAGCCAAGAAAATAAAGGCGGTGCATTTAGAATTTCAGAAAGCGAACTCAATAACTTGGGAGATGGCCAATTAAAAAGCTTTCCAGTTAAAGCCAATACACTAGTGATTGCTGATATACGGGGTTTTCATTGCCGAGGGGCGGCACTTGAACATCAAGACCGCATCAGTATTTACGCCAATATTCGCCCTTCACCTTATCTATTTGCATTCAATGCTGGGAAATTAAAATCGCTTGCTAAAAAGTTGTCTTTCAAAGTTTAGTCATTGGCTTGAAGTGCGTCTAAACATTTTTTAGATTTAGTAATTTGGAAAGACGCCTGAGTAGTGGTTAAGTAAATGCATCACTCACTTCAATCCCATAGTAACCAGAATTGTACCCGTTTGGATTCTCAGCACTCGTTCCACCATAATATACGGCATTGTAATCCCCTACACGCTCATGACATTCACCCTGTTATTGGGTAAATGCATTCAACTATGATAATTCAAATAATAATTGTAAGTTTTTCTTCAGTACTACTTAGCCTTATACCGATGACGATTTTAAATTTCGACTGAACAACCACTGCTTCACTAATAAAGCAGTGATGGGAAAACTGATCACATAGATCCAAGCGGTTTCAAGAGAAATGTCCAAAACTAACCAATACGCAATGGCCACACCCAATGCTGAATCAAGCTGATCCAAAGCAATAAACCAGTATTTTTTATCTTCTGGCACTTCCCCTGCTTTAACACCAATACGACGCTTAAAAAACGAATTTGGTAACTCTGCTAATACATAGCCAATACCAGCAATAAAACCAAGAAAGATAAGATTCCATTGAGACAACAGACTGGTCCCCATCACTAACTCGATCATCCACTCAAGCGGCATCAAACATATTCCACCAAAAGCCGTAAGCAATGGCACTAGAAAAATGCCACGCCATGTTTTATTGCGACCAAAGAGTTCTTTATGGATAGGCAAGGCTAAGCCAGATAAATAGTTACGCTTTACAAATATCATGTGCAGCACACCACCAATTACTATGGGTATTTGTAAGTAAAGAGCCACAAAAACCGTATTAATGGGGGACGCCAGCCCAGAACAGGACAAAGAAAACAGGCTGAATATTAAAAACCCTGAAATCGTTAATACCAGAATTTGCTTTAAAGAACTGAATTTAAAGAAAGGCTTATCTATCACCATATAAAAACTGAAT
>JAWUVN010000087.1:0-18862 GCA_034112345.1 Bermanella sp.
GTTGACAGGGGAGAGCATAGGCTCAGTATCGAGCTCCGAAATCACAAATTAAGATCGCTGACCTCATTGGGTGGAAGAAGGCTACAAGGGACACTCAGTGCGCCAAGCAAAGCTGGCGTAAGATTGGAGGTGAAAGTCCTCTATTTGGTAAAAACTAATAAGACACCCATTTTAAGAAGGGATTAAGAAAGGTGAGTGTCAGTCACTTTGGTTTTCATCTATGAAATGGCTTTCTTAGGGTTGCAGTAGATTGAAATAATCAACTAGATCTTTTTGATGGGGATTTATTGGATTGCAGGCAGCACAAAACACACCAATTGGTGTGTTTTATATTTTTTTAATATTTATTGAATATTAAGTGAGCAAAGCTTCACAGTTTTTAATACCGGCTCGCCTTTTTTGACCCAATAAAGCGATGGCAGTATCCATAAGACTGGGGTTGCCCACCTAGCTTTTATATTGTTTTTCAAATGATGTGGGCATTTTTAACCATTGTTCAGGTTCAATGCCTAGCCTTTGCAATATTGGAGGTAGATTATTTTCAACATAGCCCCGCTTATCCTCACGAATAACGCGACCTGTTAATTCAACCAATTCTAAATAATCAGTGAGTTTAAAAGGCAGTCCTTGCGCTTGCTTGTTGGTCAGTTCAACGACTGACAATTTAAAGGTGAGGGTGTATTCGCGCTGAGAGGGCTTTGAATGGGTTGCTTTAGAGGTTTCCACAAAAAAGCCGAGTCATTAGACTCGGCTTTTTTGTGGAAGAGTATTTAATAAATACTAATCAATCAGGGCTTTAACGATATCGTTTTCTTGTTCCAGTGTTTCAGGGTCTTCTTTGTGAGCGGGCAGTACCAGATTTAAGATAATTGCCACAACTCCGCAAAGAGCAATGCCTTGAAGAGAAAACTCAGCATTGCCAAGGCTCATGCCACCAATGCCAAATACAAGTGTGGTTGCAACAATAACTAGGTTACGTTGCTGGCTTAAATCGATTTGAGATTTCACTAATATGTTCATGCCAACGCCGGCAATAGAACCAAATAATAAAACCAAAATTCCGCCCATAACCGGTGTAGGAATGGTTTGTAAGCTGGTGCCAAATTTAGCAACAAATGCCAGGCCGATAGCAATAATAGCAGCGACTGTCATGATGACGGGGTTAAACATTTTAGTCAGCATTACAGCACCGGTTACTTCGCTGTAGGTGGTGTTAGGTGGGCCCCCAAAAAGTGCTGCGGTAGAAGTGGCTACGCCATCCCCTAATAAGGTGCGATGTAAACCAGGGTTCTTGGTGTAGTCTTTACCTGTCACATTACCAATGGCCAATATATCACCCACATGTTCTATAGCAGGTGCAATAGCAATTGGTAGCATGAATAAAATGGCGGCCAATTTAAATTCAGGTGTAATAAAGTTGGGCACTGCAAACCATGCACTGTCTACAACGGCTTTGGTTTCTACCATGCCCATCAAAGCAGCCATGACATAACCTACAAATATCCCCGCTAAAATCGGAATCAGTTTCAACATGCCTTTTGCCATGGTGGCGACCAGTAATGTTGTAATCAATGCTGACATAGAAACCAATAGCGCGTCGGTATAAGGAAACAATTCTACGGCGCCATCTCCGGTTTTACCCATGGCCATGTTGACTGCAATTGGCGCTAGGTTCAAACCAATCACCATAATGATTGGGCCGGTGACAACGGGTGGCATGATCTTATGTAAAAATCCTGCGCCACGAATGGCCACAACACCTGCTAATAAAGCGTACATGATACCTGTGCAGAAGAGTGCGCCCATGGTGGCTGCCATTCCCCAGGTTTGAACGCTGTAAGCAATGGGTGCAATAAATGCGAAAGAAGACGCTAAAAATATAGGCACTTGTTGCTTGGTAATGAATTGAAAAATTAATGTACCAATGCCCGCGGTGAACAATGCCACGCTTGGATCAAGACCTGTAATTAATGGCATTAGCACTAACGCGCCGAACGCTACAAATAGCATTTGTAGGCCAGCTAGTAGGGTGCGTCCTGTATGTGGACTATCCATAAATGTTTCCTTTTAAAATTTTATTGAGCTATTAATGTGAGTGCTGCTTTTAGGTGGTGTTATTAACAGATTAAAATGTGCCGAATAACTTGTCACCGGCATCACCTAGCCCTGGAATAATGTAGGCATTTTCATCTAAGTGGCTGTCGATGGATGCGGTGTAGATATCAACATCAGGGTGTGATGCCTGAATGCGTTTAATGCCTTCAGGTGCAGCTACTAGTACTAGGGCTCGAATGTCTTTGCAGCCTGCTTTTTTTAGCAAATCAAGGGTGGCTTCCATAGAACCGCCAGTGGCAAGCATAGGGTCAATGACGAGAGCCATTCGCTGATCGATTTCACCGGCCAGTTTTTCAAAGTAAGTAACGGGTTCGTGGGTTTCTTCGTCACGGTATAAGCCGACCACGCTGATTTTTGCGCTAGGCATCAGCTCTAAGACACCGTCTAGCATGCCAATACCGGCACGTAAAATAGGCACGACAGTGGCTTTTTTACCTTTAATTTGATCGCCAGTGATAGGTCCCTGCCAGCTATCGATGGTGCAGTCTTCAAGTTCAAGGTCTTTGGTTGCTTCGTAAGTTAGTAGTGCACCCACTTCTGCGGTCAATTGACGAAAGCTACGAGTACTGCGCTTTGTTTGGCGTAATAGTGAAAGTTTGTGTTTCACAAGGGGGTGGTTTATCTCGAATACAGCCATGAGCAACTCCAAAAATAGCATATTTAAATTGAGTCAATTTTACATAGAACGCTGGGACCTGTCTATTTGGTCAGGTTGCGACAGGTAATATTTTACGTTATTTATTGGGAATTAGGCTGCGTTATATGAAATTATCAGGCGGGTGTTTGTTTATGCTTAGGCAATAAAAAACCGCCTAAACTGTAATAAAGGCGGTTTTTAGGGGCTTTTAAAGTCGCTATTATGGTTTTGCTTTAACCGTCTTAACACCTTCGCTTGTGCCCATTAAGAGTACATCAGCCGGACGACATGCAAATAAGCCGTTTGTTACCACACCGACTATGGCGTTAAGGCGTTCTTCTAGTGCGGTGGCACTTTGAATCTTCATGTTGTGCACATCTAGAATCACGTTGCCGTTATCGGTTAATACACCTTGGCGATAAACCGGGTCACCGCCTAGAGCAACGATTTCACGAGCGACATAAGAGCGTGCCATTGGAATCACTTCTACAGGCAGTGGGAAAGTACCCAGGATATCTACCCACTTGCTGTCATCTGCAATGCATACAAACTGTTTAGAGCAAGCTGCAACGATCTTTTCGCGGGTTAAAGCAGCACCGCCGCCTTTGATTAATTGAAGGTGGTCATTGGTTTCATCAGCGCCATCAATGTAAAACTCTAGCGTACCGGCTTCATTTAAGTCGTAAACCGTAATGCCATGGCTTTTAAGGCGCTCAGCCGTGGCATCAGAACTTGCAACGGCACCATCAAAGGTGTGCTTGATTTCAGCCAAGGCATCAATGAAGCAGTTGGCTGTAGAGCCAGTGCCCACACCAATGATGCTGTCATCTTCTAGATGAGGCTTGATGTAATCAACGGCTGCTTGGCCAACGGCTTGCTTCAATTCGTCTTGAGTCATGGTTATCTAATCAAATTCATGGGGGATTAAGGTAATTATAGCTAACCCACTTACATGGACCCAAGAAAAACCTCAAATAAATGGTTACAATACTGAGCTTAATCAGATTTACCTAACGTAAGGCACTGCCCAAATGGCCGACAACTACATCAAGCGCATACTCGAAGCCAATGTTTATGATGTGGCCGTGGAAACTCCACTGTCACCCGCTCCGTTTTTAACCGAGCGCTTGGGTAACAATATTTTAATTAAGCGTGAAGACGAGCAGCCCGTTTATAGCTTTAAGTGTCGTGGAGCTTACAACTGCATATCTAAGAAAACTCCTGAGCAGCTAGCGAAAGGTGTGGTAACCGCCAGTGCTGGTAATCACGCACAAGGTGTTGCCTTGTCTGCCCAGCATTTAGGAATTAAAGCAACGATCGTCATGCCCCTAACCACACCTGAAATTAAGGTGGCTTCGGTGAAAGCCCGTGGCGGTAAAGTAGTATTGCACGGTGATACTTTTGATGAAGCCTTTGTGCATAGTCAGAAGCTGGTTGAAGAAAAAGGCATGACCTATATTCATCCCTATGATGATCCTGATGTGATCGCAGGGCAGGGAACCATTGCCATGGAAATGCTGCGTCAGCACACAGGCGATATCCACGCCATCTTTGTACCTGTTGGCGGTGGCGGTATTGCGGCAGGTATAGCGGCGTATGTGAAATACTTACGCCCTGATATCAAGGTAATAGCAGTAGAAAGTACCGAAAGCGCTTGTTTAGCAGCCGCTATGAAAGCGGGGCGCCGTGTGACCTTGCCTCATGTGGGTATCTTTGCTGATGGCGTGGCCGTAGCGCAAATCGGTAAACACACGTGGCAAGTCTGCAAAGATCACATTGATGAAGTAATTACAGTGACCCCTGATGAGCTGTGTGCTGCTATAAAAGATATCTTTGACGATACTCGCAGCGTGGCTGAACCTGCTGGTGCACTGGGCATTGCTGGCTTGAAAAAATATGTAGAACGTACGGGCATTAAAGGCAAAACTTTAATGGCCATTGAATCCGGTGCCAATATGAATTTTGATCGCTTACGGTATGTGAGCGAAATGGCAGAAGTAGGCGAGGGCCGTGAAGTATTAATGGCGGTGACCATTCCTGAAAAACCTGGCAGCTTTCAAGAATTTTGTAATGTTTTAGGTCGTCGACCAATCACAGAATTTAATTACCGGTACGGCAAGATAGATCAAGCGCAGATATACGCGGGCGTTAAAGTAGCCGACGGCGGTAAGCCTGAGCTACTGTCTGAGTTAGAAGCAAAAGGTTATGCGGTTGTTGATCTGAGTGAAAATGAAATTTCAAAATACCATATACGCCATATGGTGGGTGGGCATGCACCTGAATCGGTAACTGATGAAATTGTGTATCGCTTTGAGTTTCCAGAACGCCCAGGTGCATTGCTAGTTTTCTTAAAGACCTTGGGCAAGCGTTGGAATATTTCTATGTTTCATTATCGCAATCATGGCGCAGCCAATGGCCGCGTACTGGTGGCTATGCAAGTGCCTAGCGGTGAGAAAAAAGAACTGAAAAGTTATTTAGAAGAAGTGGCTTATCCGTTTTGGGAAGAAACAGATAATCCGGCTTATCAATTGTTTTTAAAATAGAGCTGGCGTCATAAACTCGAAGCAACAAGCATAAAAAAAGGGCTAATCAATAGCCCTTTTCTATGCTTGTTGCACTCTAAATCAAAATTTATAATAGTTAAATATTAATACCTAATTGTAGGTTTAGATTACTGACAGTTATCTCGCTGTCATAATCGCCTGCTAAAACGCCTTGATATTGTAAACCTAGGTGCACTTTCTGCCAATTGTAGCCCATGCCCAATTCAAGCCCTATACTTGTGAAAGTATAATCAGCAAAATCATTTGAATATTCATCATGAATGAGTCCTAAGCCTGTAAAAAATTGCCATCCTTTCTGTAGGTTAGTACTGGCGATTATAGATGCAGACAGTCCTAGGTAATCTTCTTTTATTAATTCAGATCCACTTAGCTTTTCTAATATGTAATCATCCTTACTAACTGTTTCAATACGACTTATTGATCCCATATTTACAGCGTAATGGCTCGCGATATGTTTGCTGTGTGAATGTTGAAAGCCTAATTTCATGCCATTGTAGTACGCTGTTCGCTCTACTTCTTGCAGTTCATAGTCATAACCGTAACCATAGTTGTAACCAGTAGCTACATAAGCATCATATTTTACTGAGACAGCATGAGACAGGGTTCCAATGTAAAAGGTGGAATTGATTGGCTTAACGATAGGAGGAGTAATAGATTGAGTGTTGAGATTTTGTGCGGTTACTGGTGTTTCTGCGTTGTTAATATTTAAACGGTCACGAGATTCAGTGGCTATCTTTTCCAATTCTTGTTCTGTGCTCACTTGAGGTGCATAAGCATCTTCTTTTGCTATTTTTTGAATGTCATCTTTCTTAATAACAAAAACACTTCCTCCAGACAATTGGATTTTATATTGGCCATTTTTAAAATCCTGTTCTATCAATGTTCCCCGTAAAATAGAGCCATCATTTTTATAGATAACGTCTTCTGCTTGCGCAAGTGCGCTTAATGATATTGCTAGAGTGGCCATTAACTTAAGTAAATGCACATTAAATCCTTTTATATGAAATATTTTTGGGATGTTACCCTAGGATTTAAAATATTTAAAGTGATGATTTAATTATATATCCATGAGAAATTCATACTAATGCGGGGAGTGTTATAGGTGTGTGTGGCTAACGCTAAAGGGACGCTTATTACAATAAAAATAGAGTAGTTAAATGATTTTATTGACCTATGTAGGCCGAAAAAGAATGAATACTTGAAGGTGATGATCGGTAATGCCTTCAAGTATGGTTATTCCGTTATTTTTTCGCTTCACGAATTACTCTGGTTTCACTGTAGCGGTCATGCCAGCTTAACCTGTCCTTATCAATCAATACCCATATATAACCTAGGTAAAAAATAGCAAATGATGGTACGGCCATGACCAATCTTAAAAGGCACTGAATATAGGTTAATGGTTTTCCTGTTGTACTCAGTATGCGTAAACGCCATGAACGCATGCCTAATGTTTGACCGCCTCTTCGCCAAAAATGCAAGTTAAACCAAATCCAAATTAAAAACATTAAACTGCGTAAAAATGGTGTGGCATTGTCATTCCATTCGCCGCCATTTGCGGCTACAAATACGCCTGCAATCACAAACCACATGGCCAGCATTAAGAGCGCATCGTAGAAAAAAGCTGCTAAGCGAACTAGGGGACCAGCGTTGCTAACTTGAATCAGCGTGTCATCGGTAGAATTTTTTTTTGTCATATTTATTATTTAAAAGTTAAAGCCCAGTTGTAGATTTGTGGTTGATCCAGAAACATCATCACCTAATACTTCGTAATCATCACTGCTTTGTCCGATGATGCGAAGTTGAAGTTGTACTCTTTCCCAGCTGTAGCCCATACCAAGAGCAAAAGCGACGCCGCTTGTGGATAGGCTTGTGTTGGGTAAGTCTGTGGATTCTGTGAATACGCCAAGTCCGGTATGAAACTGCCAGCCTTGATGGTTGTTAGTCGAAGCCATAATCAATACTTGTGTACTTTGATGTTTATATTTATCCGTGTTGATGTATTGGATTTCGTAAAGCATTCCTTCAATTAACACACCTGTGAGCGTCGCTCTATTGTGGTCGGCATAAAGGGATATATTCTTATTGAATTGGTATTGATACGCGATATTGATTCCCCTATATAGGAAACCATATTCTTCATCATTATCGATGGTTTTTGCAACTCGTCCAATAAGAAACGTATTGTTACGTTGTTGCGGGTTAATCAAGGGTGTAGAGGTTGTATTTAACGGTGTGGCTGGTTCAGTAATCATGCTTTGAACCGTTTCGCTCGGGCCATCATCATCATGGATATTATTTGAGTTTGAGCCCTGTGATGCAATGGGGGCTTCCTTGGTTATTTTATCTATATCATCTTTATTAACACTGAATAAGCTTCCGCCTTGCAGTTGTATTTTATAACGGCCATTTGCAAAGTCTTGCTCTGTTAACGTCCCCCTTAGTATTGACCCATCTTTTTTATAAATCACATCTTGTAAGGATTGAGATTGAATGGAAAATGAGGTGAAAAATAAAGCAACTATCCATAGTTTGCGCATATCAAGACCTTTTACATAGATATAGGAATAAGCCTTCAATGATAGCTTACACAGGGGGGGAATTAAAGAAGAGTAGCAAGGGATATGCTGGCTGCAATGTGTAGCGAGATCGTGCGAATAGCATGTTAACCATGTGTACCAAATAAGCTTACCAGTTAGCTTTAGGGTTGATGGCGCATATCTGCATTTATTAAGTTGTAAAAATTCAATCAGTCACCCTGTTATTTGAATAAATCATGGTGATCAAGTGCTGTTTCCCAGTCTTTTGTATCACCAAATAACGCAATGGCCATTTTAATGAGGCTTGAGCGGTATTGCATAAAGCTATCTGGGTCAGGGTTATTCAATATGTGATAGCCAATGTTTTCGCCCGCCATGATCAGTGTTTCAAAAATGATTCTATCGGGAAGGTTTTTTTTGTCCTTGCTTAAAGCCTGATGAACAATGTTGTGTAGATGGTCGATGGTGGATTTTCTATGTTTTGCAACAATAGAATCGGGAGACAATAGCTCTTGATGAAGCGAGCTAATAATATCCACTTCTTTTGCGCCCCATTTAAAGTAATGATCAATAATCAGTAAGATTAAAGGCATTAACTGGGTCGTCTTGCCTGCATCTTGGCGAATGCTTTCAATTAATGTTTTATTGGCGCTCGAGATCACAATATCTAGCGCTTCGTTGGTATTGGTAAAGTACTTATAAAATGTGGGCCGTGAAGTTTTGGCCTGTTTGATGATTCGCTCAACAGTTAATCCGTGTGATCCATATTGCCCAAAAACTAAGCGAGTGGCTTTCACTATATTGTCTTTGATGTCTTGTACTTCACTGCTTGTTTTTTTAGGGCGGCCTAGTTTGGTGGCAGATGCCTTATTCGATTTAGACATGGTTTTTTTATCTAGGCTCATAAAGAATCAAACTGGCTTGGGTTAACGATTAGGCTTTCGATTTTACAATATTGAAAGCCTAAAGTGTGTATTAATCCGGTGTTAATACAAAAGGGTAGGGCAGTGCTTTGATTAAAGGCAGGTCAACGGTGGTGACACCTAAAAATCGGCCGTCGGGCAGGGGGCGAAGTTCATCCGTTACCTTGTTCCAAGGAAAAGTTGTATCACTTGGGTAGGATAAGTTTACAACGGCACCTGAATGCTTTGAATAATCTGCTATAGATGCCTGAATAGGAACAATCTCAGATTCTATCCCTTTGCGTTCAACTAAATTCAAAACTCTGCCGTTATCGTGAAACTGTTTGCCTTTCCAGCCAGCAAGGGTGCCAAAGTTTAATAATGGCCAGCCCATGGCAATCAACCAAGTTGGACCAATTGATTGCCCTAAGAAACGTGTGTTATCAGGAATGGTGGTTGCAGGCGGCAATGATTCAAATAACGCCATGATGCCAGAAAGGGTATTGGGTAAGGGTGTCATAACTGGGTTCCTTGTTGATTTAAATTAACAGTGTTGTTAAGTTAATGTTAATTGAACATAAATACAACAGGTGGCGCAGGCATGGATAATAAAAACTACGATTATCTCGTTATCGGAAGTGGTTTTGGCGGCAGTGTCAGTGCATTAAGGTTGGCCGAAAAAGGCTGGCGGGTGGCGATTTCTGAGCAGGGAAAAAGAGTGGGCCCTGCTGAGATAAAAGCCGCTAAAGGTTCGCTTTCAAAACTATTATGGATGCCCAAGCTAGGCATGAAAGGTTTTTTTGCTCAGCACTTTTTCAAACATGTGAATATTATTG
Source organism: Bermanella sp. (assembly GCA_034112345.1). GTDB lineage: Bacteria > Pseudomonadota > Gammaproteobacteria > Pseudomonadales > Oceanobacteraceae > Bermanella. The sequence goes on from JAWUVN010000087.1 coordinate 9,592, forward strand.
CTGGTGTTGGGGTGGGTGGTGGCAGCATTGTATGGGCAGCCGTGATGCTTCGCCCTAAAAAAGCCTTTTACCAAGATCCTATTTTAAAGGCATTAAAGTTAGATTTAGAAACCGAATTAGCCCCGCACCTAGAAACCGCCGAAAAAATGTTAGGTGTAAGCAATAACCCCAGACAAAGTATTCAGGATAAGTGGTTAAAGCAAACCGCTGAAAATATGGGGGCAGTGGATTCGTTTGCTGCGGTGCCTAATGCGGTTTTTTTTGGTGAGCCAGGCAGAAAGCAAGCCGATCCTTATTTTGACGGCGAAGGGCCAGAAAGAGAAGGTTGTCGCTTTTGTGCCGGTTGTACATCAGGTTGCCCGCACGGTTCTAAAAATGCCCTGTATTTAAACTACTTATATTTAGCCGAAAAACGGGGTGTTGAAATCATGCCCGAGAATAAGGCTGATCGCATAGAGCCGTTAAGTAGAGGCGGTTATTTGGTTACGTTCGTTGACCCATATAATGGTAAGCGACTGTCACAGGTGACAACAAATAATATTATATTCTCAGCCGGAGTCGTAGGCACATTAGAGTTACTGTTTAAAAATCGTGATATTTATAAGACCTTGCCTGGCATTTCTCCTACATTAGGAAGAATAGTGAGAACAAATTCTGAAGCGGTCACCGCTGTGTTGCATCCCAAGGGCACCGATGTAACTGACGGCACCACGATATCAACTGATTTTCACCCAGATGCACATACACATATTACACAAAACAGAATAGACAAAGGCTCTCGATTTTTGCGCATATATTTAGGCCCGTTGGTTGATGGAGCGAATCCGATGGTGCGATCAATCAAAACTCTAGTCGCTGTGTTGCTATCCCCTGTTTTGCTATTTCAAAATGCTTTTATCAAGGAGTGGGAAAAGCGCATTACCTTTTTTACAGTAATGCAGGATTTAGATAACCATGTTCAGTTGAATTACAGTCGTCGCTGGTGGTCGCCTTTTAAAGTGCTGCGAAGTGGTCGTAATCGTGGTCACGAAGCACCCAGTTATTTACCCGTTGCTAATCAAGTGGCCAGAGAATTTGCAAGTGTCACCGGCGGTAAGCCAATGAACATGTTGCCAGAATCATTAGGTGGGATATCATCAACCGCTCACATTTTAAGTGGTTGCCCTATGGGTAAAACAGTGGATGACGGCGTGATTGATACCCAGCATAAGATTCATGGGTACACGGGTTTATATGTGGTAGATGGCTCAAGCGTGCCGGCGAATATCGGGGTGAACCCAAGTTTAACCATAGCGGCAATGGCAGAGCGATTTGCCAATGGTAGGGCTGCTAAATAAAAGCCGCCGCTAATCAATGCTTTAATGAATTTCGCTTTCCATAAAAAAGAGCCCTGTGATCATTTAAATAATCATAGGGCTTTTAATTTACGAAAATGCTTTACCGCACGCGAGGTTCGCTGGTACAGCAATATCCATCATTTTTGGGTTGGGTAAGTTTAGGTTGTTCATGTGCTCAACAAACGCTTCTTCTGATGGAAGGTTGATTCTGGGGTTGTGCTGTTTTTCTTCAGCAATGGTGCTGCGTGTCCAACCTTTATAATCATGGCCAGGGTACACCCATGTATTGTCTGGTAGAGCCAGCAAGATAGAATGCAGGCTATTGAATAATTGCTTCGAATCGCCATTTTGAAAATCAGTACGGCCGGTTCCACGAATTAATAATGTGTCTCCAGAAAATAAGTAGCCTTCATCTTGTCCTGGAATATAAAAAGAATATGAATCGCTAGTATGCCCAGGAGTAAATAGAACGTGTATTTCTATGTCACCGATTAAAATCGTTTCGCCATCTTTTAATCCGCTGCTGGCACACGCCACATCATCACTGGAACCAACCATGGTTAGGCAGTTGTTCGCATCTCTTAGCTCGCCCAGCGCCGTAATATGATCAGCGTGTACGTGAGTATCCAGCGCGTGGGTAAGTTTTAAATCTAAGTCACTTAAAAGTTGCTGATAAAGCGGTATCTTTTCTAAAACGGGATCAATCAAGCATGCGTTTCTGTTTTTTTCGTCAGCAATCAGATAAGTATATGTACTGCTGACGCTATCAAACATTTGTCTAAAAATCATAGGGTTCTCCTGCTATAGGTTCACAGCTTGGCTGATCACAACTATTGCTACACACATCATTAAAACTGAAAATATTTTTTGAAGTTTTGGGCCTGCAATTTTCTTGCTGCTAATTACACCCAATGTCATACCTACCATACCGCCTGCGGCAATCTCATAAAGTAAGGTAGAAGGCACGGCATTGCCCATGACTAAGTAACTCACAAATCCGGAACCTGTAATCAAGGTGATCACCACTAATGATGTGGCCACCGCTTGGCGCATGCTGATATTGGTTAAAAACAAAAGCGTTGGCACAATTAAGAACCCACCGCCAACACCAAATAAACCAGACAACACCCCCGTAACGGATGCCGCAATCGACATGCCAATAATACAGCGAGGCCCAACCTTAAAAGGTTGGAAATCATTGACTCGACAAAGCACTGTGTTGTCAGTACTTACTTCAGGTGTAGAAGCCCGCACCACCGCTGTGTCGCTGGGTTGTTGATTGGCTTGGCGCCACATACGGGTTGCCACCATAACCACTAATAATGCAAAGCTACCTAATAAAATAGGGGTGGGGATAAGCTGATTAATGTACGTGCCTGCGGGGGTGAACAAACTGCCCACAATGGCAAATAGCATGGCGGGTACCCACATAATTTGACGGCTTTTAAGGCTGATCATGACCCCATAAGCAGAGCAAAGACTCACAGCACCTAAAGAAATACCGATGGCTTGCTGCGGCTCTAGTGTGAGCATCAGCATGAGCATTGGTACCGCAAAAACAGAGCCGCCGGCTCCGGTAAGGCCAAGAACAGCCCCGATTATTAAACCCATTAAGTATGTCATTGGCACAACTGATTAATGCTAAAAACTAAAGCTTAGCATTCTTTTGTTTATATTACATTAGGTTATGCTTATATACTAAAATGATATATGTGGAGTGTATTTGATACAAGTTAGTTGAACTTACTGACTGGTTAATTGATTCAGTTGATTGATTGGTTGAGTGTCTAATAAAGATGGATTGAATGGGGTTGCGTTGACCTAGGGTGTATCTTTTTTTTGGCATCCATCTATTATAAGCATTAACTAATATAAGAAATCGTTACGATTAAACAGGCATACATAAGGGCATCACATGAATACGTTTTTAAAAAAACCCATCGTCTTACCTGTATTAATTGGATTTGGGATTCTCTTAGTGGTGGCTATTAATAGCAGTAAGTCTCGCCCATCGGCTAATATTCAAGAAGAGTATGCAACGCCAGTTAATATTGTGATTTTAACTCCTCAGCCCGTACAGCCAAAATTCATTGGTTATGGCAATGCCCAACCAAGTTCAAATTTAAATGTGCCAGCTGAAGTCAGCGCCGAAGTAGTTTGGATTCATCCTCAATTAAAGCAAGGGCGCAGCCTTAAAGCTGGAAGCAAGGTCATTAAGTTTGAAAAGCGCGATTTTGAATTAACCTTGGCAAAAGTCAGCGCGGATGTGAACACGCAAAATATTAAAGTTGCTGAATTGGCAATCGAAGAAAGAACCACTAAGCAGCAGTATCAATTAGCAAAACAAAAAATCAGTTTAGCCCGAAGTGATTTTAAGCGCCGTGAAGCATTAGCCAAGCAAGGGGCTATTCCACGTTCAGCCCTAGATTCTGAAAAACAAAACCTATTGGCGCAAGAATCAGAACTTGAAAATATGAATTTAAAACTGGCCTTATACCCTAAGCAGCGTGACGTACTTCATGCATCTATGCAGGTAGCAAAAGCACAGCAAGAAGAACAGCAGCGTAATTTAAATCGAACAGAAGTATCCCTGCCATTTGATGCGCGTATCGGCTCGGTAAATATCGAAAAAGGCAGTTTTATAAATAAGGGCAGCACACTTTTTGTGGCGCAAGGAAAAAGCCAAATAGAAGTACTGACGCAAGTGCCAGCCAAGTCAATGTTGCCACTAATCAGTCAAGCCAAGGGCCAAAAGCCAAACGAAAATACGAATAATTTGATACAGCAGTTGGGCATTAAAGCAAAAGTATTTTTAGTCGATGGACCTGAATCCGCTTACTGGCCAGCCAGTGTTTTGCGTATGAACGATAGCATAGATGCAAAAACTCGAAGCTTAGGGTTAGTAATTGGAATTGATAATCTAAAAAATCAGGAGATTATTGGGGTACGACCGCCCTTATTAAAAGGCATGTATTTAAAAGTAGAATTAACCGCCAAGGCTTTTCCTGCTTTAAGTATTCCTCGAAGTGCCATACACGAAGGGCATATATATTTAGCGGATAAAGAAAATCGATTGGTGATCGAGCCAGTTAATATCGCATTTTACCAAGATGACATAGCCGTACTGCAAGCAGCACCAAGTCACAGTCAATTGATCACCAGTGATTTAATTCCAGCCGTAAAAGGCATGCTGCTAAAACCCATTACGAGCAAACCTGCTCAAATAAAGCAATAAGGTGACATGATGATTCGTTATTTCATTAGCCACCCTACGGCGGCCAACATACTTATGTTTATTCTGATTTTAATTGGGTTGGTAGCACTGCCTAAATTAAGTCGAGAAACGTTTCCAAATATTGAACGATATGAAGTGCTTGCAGCAGTTGTTTACCCTGGGGCCAGTGCATCAGATGTTGAAGAAGGTATTTGTCTTGAGTTAGAAGATGGAACGGATGGCATAAGTTACATGGCCGAAAAACGCTGTGATGCCAGAAACTCTTTAGCCCGAATGACATTTAAAATGAATGAAGATGGAGACATTGATCAGTTTCTTCAAGATATAAAAGACAAGGTTGCACAAATACAAACTTTTCCGGATAAGACAGAAGAGCCCGTGATCACTGAGGTAGGGTTAACTAGCCAAGTGGTTTCGGTGGCCATATCGGGTCCCATGACGGACACCCAGTTAAAGCGTTTTGCTGAACAGTTAAAAGATGAAATGCTTTATGACCCTTTAATAAATCTGGTGGATGTAGAAGGGTTTTCACAGCCAGTGATTAATGTTGAGGTTTCCAGTGAACGCCTGCAAATGTACGGGGTAAGCATTAGTCAAATTGCCAATGTAATCGCGCGACAAAATACCGATTTACCCGCTGGCGACATTCAAACCCATGATAAAAACTATGCAATTCGTATAAGTGATTTAAGGCGCTCACCAGAAGAATTAGGGCAGTTGGTTATCATACGTAATGACCAAGGAAACGAATTAATTTTAGATGACATTGCAGATATTCAACTTAACTTTGATAACCATGATGATCAAGTTTGGTTGAATGGTCAGCGCGCTGCGTTGCTTAATATTAAAAAGAACAAACAAGAAGACGGTATTAGAATCAAGCAAGCCGTTTCAAATTTCCTTGAGAAAAAACAAGCTTTATTACCAAAGGGTATTGAGCTCACGCTGACCAAAGACATGGTCAGCATTGCGCAAGGTCGACTTCAGTTATTAATGGAAAATGGTTTGCAGGGCTTAATACTTGTATTTTTAACCATGTGGTTATTTTTTAGTTTTAGGTACAGCTTTTGGGTAGCCATGGGTCTACCTGTTTCGTTCATGGCCAGCTTTATGATGATGATGCTTATGGGTGTCAGCATTAATATGATTTCTATGGTGGCGCTATTAATTGCGCTGGGCATATTAATGGATGATGCCATTGTATTATCTGAAAGCATTGCAACCCGCTTGCAGAAAGCAGGAAATACCTGGGCCGATACAATCGATGCGGTGTGGCATGGAGTTGAAAAAGTAAAACGCGGTGTATTTTCTTCGTTTATTACAACGGTGTTAGTGTTTGGCAGTCTTATTTTTATCACGGGTGATATGGGGCAGATATTAAAAGTATTGCCCATTGTGTTAATTTCAGTCATCAGCGTGAGCTTGATAGAAGCCTTTTTGATCCTACCTCATCATTTATCTGGCAGTCGCGATAACGTTGATAAGGCCAAGCCAAAATTTAAACAAGCATTTGATGATCGCTTTCAAGCACTCAACTTAAAAGTGTATGGCGCAGCCAAATTAGCGGTGCAATATCGTTACGTAACATTTGGCTTGGCGGTAGTGGCATTTTTATTAAGTATATCGCTATTAAGTTCTGGCACGGTTAAGTTTCAAGGGTTTCCTACAATGGAAGGGGACATTCTTGAAGCACGAATTCTTATGCCTCAAGGTACGCCGCTTCAACATACCAAGGTGTTGGTTGAAAAAGTTGAGCAAGCCATAAGAGATGTGAACGAAGAAATTATATCAGAAGGCACTGAGCCAAGTGCGGTAGTGGAAAGCATTCAAACTAAATTTGGGATTAATTCAGATGCCTATGAATCTGGACCGCATTTAGCAACAGTTAGTTTAGATTTGCTAGGAGCAGAACTGCGTAACATTCAAATGCTAGATTTAATTGCACGCTGGAATGAAAAGGTAGGCGATGTACCTGAAGCCATTCAAATTCAATATAAAGAACCTGTACGGGGCCCAAGTGGAAGGCCTATTGAAATACGCTTATCAGGAAAAGACATTAACCAAATCAATGCAGCGGCCATAGCGAGCAAGCAAATATTGTCTCGGTATTCTGGTGTATATGCTTTACAAACTGACTTACGCCCAGGTCAGCCAGAATTCAGCTTAACGCTCAAGCCAGGTGCTTATAGCTTGGGCATTGATGCCAGTAATATTGCACAGCAATTCCGTAGTGCCTTAACGGGCACCACTGTGAGTAATGTTAGATTAGGTGAAGACAGTTACGACATTAATGTGAAATACGATGCGCAATCAAGAGACAGCTTGGGTGATCTTGATAACTTTAAAATTGTTAATGAAAATAATGGTGCATTAATTCCGTTAAATACAGTGGCCAATGTGGATGCCGAGCGTAATTGGTCGCGCATACATCGCATTAACGGCGTTCGTACGGTTACCTTGTATGGTGAGCTGGATACGCGCATCACTAATACACAAGAAGTATTGACAGATTTTCAATCACAAGCCATGGAAGCATTACAACAAAACTATCCAGATGTGCATTTTAACTTTGAAGGCGAAGTAAAAAACTCAGCGCAAACCGGTAGTTCAATGGTGCAAGGATTTATTCTAAGCTTAATTGGAATTTATTTACTGCTGAGTTTTCAATTTAGAAATTACCTAGAGCCTATCGTGGTTATGGTAGCGATTCCATTTGCACTTATCGGTGTGATTTGGGGGCATTTTATAATGGGATTACCCATGACCATGCCAAGCATGATGGGCTTTGTATCCTTAGCCGGTATCGTGGTGAATAACTCGATTTTATTAGTGGAGTTTATTAAATACAGAGTAAGCGAAGGGCATAGTATTCATGATGCGGCTGCGCTTGCCAGTAAAGATCGTTTTCGCGCTATCTTTATTACATCAATGACAACCATGGCAGGCATGGCTCCACTGTTGTTTGAAACCAGCTTGCAGGCGCAATCATTGGTTCCTTTAGTATGCAGTATTGTATTTGGTTTGCTTAGTTCAACCATTATGGTGTTATTTGTGGTGCCTGCTTTGTTTTCAATTTTAGAAGACTTTGGTTTTAAAGAACCGGAAGAAGAAATTACTCTGGCTAGAGAGAATGATTAAAATTTTATTTTTCTAACATTAGCGAACGAAATATTGAAAATATTTGTTGCAGCGTTTTTGTTTTTATCACCGCAATCAGACCTTGTTAAGGGTCCAGGACTATACTGATAAATTACGATCTTAGTATCATTTGATATATTCTCTAATCTTTTAGCTTTAGTTAGTTTGATAAGTTAACTAATGACTAAGTGATAAATTGTATGATTGAGAAGATATAATTAAAGCATTATCTTTTAGTATTCATAAAAAAGCCCCACTCATTTTGAGCGGGGCTTTTTTGTGATAGATCAAAATCTTAAGATTTTTTCTCCCAAGAAAAGCTTTCAAACGGTGTGTCTAGAGGTGTTGCTGCAATGTGATTCACATAGTTACTAATCACCTTCTGAGAGACACCGAGCAGTATCTCTAATATTTGTTTTTGCTCATAGCCAGCTGCAAAAAATGCATCGACTTCGCTTTGCGTCACATGCCCGCGGTTGCGTACTAATTGAAGGGTCATCGTGCGTAAAGCTTCTAATTTATCCGATGGCAATGGACTTTCATTTCGCAGAGCTTCAATGATGGCAGGCTCAACTTTCATCGAATTCGCGATCATTGTATGCGCCGGCACGCAGTAATGGCAGGCGTGTTCCACGTTAATGGTTTGCCAAACGACGGTTAGCTCGTCTTTATCTAGAGATGTATCCATGAATAAATCGTGCAGGGTTGTATATGCCTTGTATAGCTCTGGGGATTCAGCCAATGTGCCGTGTAAATTTGGAATCATGCCAAAGGCTTTTAGGCTCTCTTCAAGCTGACCTTTACTTTTATTTGGTGCGGACTTTACAGTATGAATAGTAAATTGACTCATGGTGTCTCCATTTGATCATATTATTTAGTGACCCAGTACAGGCTTGTAATATGCCTAATGCTTGGTGGTTTAGGCGCTGTATAAAAAATACTGTACTGGTTAGTACAATTGCAATAATGTACCCGTTAGTACATTATTGCAAGCCTATGTGTGAGACAGTGTGTTCATGGCTAAGAAAAGACAGTTTGACGAAAACCAGGTAATGAACCAGATATCTCAGTATTTCTGGGATCATGGTTATTCAGCTACAAAAATGGATGAGCTTTCAGCATTAACTGGGCTGACCAAAACCAGCCTTTATAATGCGTTTGGTAATAAAGAAGCGTTGTTTTCTAAATCCGTTGATTTTTATATTGAGCAGCAACTTGCACCGTTTAATAAAGAGCTACCAGCCACCTTGACCTTATCTGAAGCGGTGCGTGGATTATTTGAAATGAAATTTTCTAATATAAATAACCCATTAATGTCGCAAGGCTGTTTATTAACAAATTCTATTTTAGAATTGAAAAGCAACAATCCAACTTTGCACGATCATGTGATTGACCGCTACGAACAAGTGCATGCTGCAATGACGTCTTTTTTTGAATGGTTTGTAAAAAACAATAAAGTGGTAAAAGGCATTGATGCCCAGCATTTAACGGATGTGTTTCTGACCTTTCAACAAGGGTTAAATGTTCAATCAAGGAATCAGCAAGCGAAAGAATCCATGGC
>JAWUVN010000088.1:0-9854 GCA_034112345.1 Bermanella sp.
GTTACTCGTCTTCTAATGAGTAGCGTTCTTGTTTCATGTGCTTGCGTTCTGCCCATTCCCAGCCACCCATGCGGTTCCACTGGTTAACAATTAACGCAAATAATTCAGCTGTTTTTTCTGTGTCGTATAAAGCACTGTGAGCCGATTTATTGTCAAAGTCGATTTCAGCAAGCTTACAAGAGCGAGCTAAAACTGTGTGACCTAAGGCCAAGCCTGCCAGTGTTGCAGTGTCAAAGCATGAAAAAGGATGGAATGGGCTGCCCTTCATATCATGGCGTTCGATGGCTGCATTAATGAACCCAAGGTCAAAATGAGCGTTGTGACCCACTAGGATGGCGCGTTTACAGCCTCTTGCTTTCATGGCTTTACGCACAGATTTGAACATGCTTGCTAATGCTGTTTCTTCTTTTTCGGCATTGCGATCAGGGTCGTGAGGGTCAATTCCTGTGAAATCCAAAGCACTTTGCTCAAAGTTGGCACCTTCAAAGGGTTCTATATTGGCTGACATAGATGGACCGGGGATTAACATTCCACGATCATCCATGTCCATAATAACCATGGCAACTTCTAGAAGTGCATCTGTACTGGAATTAAATCCAGCCGTTTCCACATCAACCACAACGGGTAGGTAGCCGCGGAAGCGCGAAGCTATTGGATTAGAAAGATGTTCAGACACTTGTAGCCTTAAATTTTGATCATGAAAGGTCGTAATTGTAACCTAAGAGCAGCAAGGCTTCACGCCTCATTTTACAAGTATGCAATGTAACTTGAAGTAATTGGAATTCTGGCCGATAACTAATGCATAAGGATCTAACCTATATTTGGCTATGTATTTAGCCTGTGTACTTTCATCGCTATTTAAATGGGTGTCGAGCTGGGTAAGTCAATGAACATAAAAGCATGGGGATTAGCAGGATTACTGGGGGTTATAGCGCAGCTGGGTCACGCGCTAACCTTTCAGGCTCCGGTTGAAGAAACAGAGTGGCGATTAACACCGTCTATTTTTGAGTGCGTGTTTTCTCAGCCTATCCCTAATTATGGTGAGGCCGTATTTTATCACGAAGCCGGTGAAGACCTGATGTTTCACCTTAAGGTGAAGAAAAATCTGATGAATCCTGGTCAAGCAGGCCTGCATTTGGAACCACCAATTTGGGCTCCAAGCCGTTTTGCGGAAGACTTAGGGTTGGTGGAGGTTAAGCATGCGTTGCGGCCATTGAATGTTGAGCCTAGGCGAGCCAATCAAATGATGTTGGCTTTAATGCATGGCTTGCAGCCAACTTTTACCCGTAAAGCCCGCTTTAGTCCTAAAGAGCCTATTAGAGTGGCACTATCAGCGGCTAATTTTAAGAGCTTCTATAAAGATTACCTAGGCTGTATTACAGGATTACTACCGGTGAATTTCAGGCAGGTAGAAAAAAGTAAGGTATTGTTTAAGAAGGGCGTGAAGATAGATGAGATGTCTAAGAAGAAATTAGACCTGATCATTCTTTATGTAAAAGCTGACCCTGATGTAAAAGCCATTTATCTAGATGGCCATAGTGATGGCGCGGGGCGCCGCTACAATAATCGTCGCTTGTCAGAGCAGCGAGCCATTAATGTGAATGATTATATGATCAAGAAAGGCTTGGATCCTGAGATGTTTACTACGCGTTATCATGGCGAGCGATATCCTGTAGCCTCTAATAAAAGCTACAACGGTCGGTATCAGAATCGTCGAGTCACCATTCGCTTAGAAAAAGAAGATGAAGAGGTAATAGGGGAGTTTTAGTCTTGCTATCTCAGTATAAATACTGATAATAACTGTATATTAATACAGGTGTTATCTTGGTGCGACAGGTTCTTCATGTAGATTGCGACTGTTTTTTCGCAGCGGTTGAGATGAGAGATCAGCCGGAATATCGTAATGTCCCTTTAGCCATAGGAGGATCGTCTGATCGCCGTGGTGTCATATCTACCTGTAATTATCCCGCTAGAAAATTTGGTATACGCTCGGCGATGGCAACAGGTCAGGCATTAAAGTTGTGCCCTGATTTAAAACTTGTGCCGGGTGATATGGAAAAATACCGTACAGTGTCTGCCGAAGTTATGGATATCTTACGAGTCTACGCACTTGAATTTGAACAGGTGTCTATTGACGAAGCCTACCTAGAATTACCCCCTGCCAGTAACGCGGCTTTAATTGCTAAGCAAATTCGACAGCAGGTCGAGCGTGAACTCGGCATTACTGTATCTGTTGGTATGGCCCCTAATAAATTTTTAGCAAAGATAGCCAGTGATTGGGAAAAGCCAAATGGGCAATTTGCTGTGTTACCCAGGGATGTGAATGACTTTGTTGAGGCGCTAGAGGTTAGAAAGATTCCTGGGGTAGGACCCAAAAGTGCTGAGAAACTCAATGATTTAGGTTTGCACACATGCAAACACATTAAAGAATTACCATTAGATTGGTTGATTAAAAAATTTGGTAAGTTTGGCAAGGTTCTGCATGACAGATCTTATGGGGTTGATCACCGTACTCTTACCTCTCATTACAAGCGTAAATCAATTAGTATCGAACGCACCTTTGTAGAAGATATCCAGCAAGGCGAAGCTATTGAAATGGCTTTGAATGATATGTGGCCCAAGTTTTTATCACGAGTAGAAAATGCTGGATTAGAGTTAGCCAGTATTGCTCCATTTGTGAAAGTGAAGTTTGCAGACTTTCATGTGACTACGTTGGCTAACCATCAAAAAACAGCAACTTTAGAAAATTATTTGCAGCTATTAAATGAAGCCAGTGTGCGAGATGAGCAAGATATTCGGTTGATTGGTTTAGGTGGGAAATTGATTGAGCCATCTGTAGAAAGCTCACAGCTTGTTTTGCAGTTAGAGGTTAAAGATATAGCAATGAATGGTTAATACATAGAAAATAATTACAACTTTACCGTAATCATTTTCTCGTATTTAAATAACGTGTTTTTTAAGCAGCTTTATCGGACATTAAACCTTCTACCATGTCTTCTTTGTACTCATCAAATTCATTTTTATGAATGTCTAAATAATCCAGTGCTGCGTTCATTGAATTTAATTGGAATTCATCCTCTTGGATATCCCAGTAGTTTCGATAATCATTACTGATGTTCTTGGCTAAGGTTAAAATTGCAAGTAGAGCCGTAGGTTCAGGCCCTATGTCTTTTTTTCCAGTTAATATGCTTTGTGTAATAGGCTGATACCGAATTGCTTGCGCTACTTGTGATGGCATGTACCAAGCTTTAGCTAAAAGAGCGCCTTGTAAGAAATGGTCGGTTTTAAATTGTTGTCTTTCCATTACACATAATCGATCAATTGCGTGATGAGATGCAGTCTCCATAAAGCGACTAAAATCATCAAAATTATTGTGCATAATGGCTAGACCAGTATTGTGAAGCATGCCTGTCGTATAAGCATGTTCTGTATTTAGTAATCCGTATTGCTTGGCAAGGTTGTCGCTGATACTGGCCACTTCTGTAGCGGTGTCCCAAAATTTTTGTTGCAATGGTGAGCCTTTAAAGCATGAGCGTACAATAACGGCTTGTAAAAGGTTAACTACTTTCTCTTGCCCGAGCAGGCTAACAGCCGTCTCAACATTTTCAACTTTTGTATTGAGTCCTAGCCATGGGCTATTCACTGCTGACATTAATACAGAGAATAAAGATACGTCTTTTTTGATGAGTTTTGATAGCGTATCAAGCTCTAAATCATCAGACTTAACCAGTGTTTGAATTTCTATTAAAACATCGGGTTTTGGGGGGATTACAAGTGCATTGCTCATCTATTTAGCCCTATGTCATGTCGGTGTTATTTAAGTTAGTGGCACTATACTTCAAATGAAATGTGATATAAGTCACGTTTTGTTGAATCGTTGTTATCTTGTGTAAATCAAATATGGCAGCTAAAAATGTGTCTAATTCTGATTGTTAGGCCAAAATTGGATAGAATAGCTGGCTTTTTACGCGCTCTATTCCATATTAAAACTCGTCATAAGGACCAATAATGAGAGGCATGGGTAACGATTACGACCCTAATCAAGAAGTCGATTGGTCAGTGGTGAAGAAAATTTGGCCTTACCTTACTGAATTTAAGGTTCGCGTGGGGATTGCTTTGGCCTGTTTGTTTGCGGCCAAACTTGCAAGTGTAGGTATGCCATTTATTTTAAAGCAGATTGTCGATGACCTTGATACCAAGTTGTCGGCCACATCTTTGGCGTTTATTTCGGTCCCAATTGGTTTGTTATTAGCTTATGGTTTTATTCGGTTATCTAGCGTTTTGCTTGGGGAAATTCGGGATACCTTATTTGGGCGTGTGACTGAAAGAGCTATGCGAAGAATAGGTCTTAAGGTATTTGATCATTTACATAGCTTGGATTTAGCCTTTCATTTGAATCGCCGTACAGGTGGTTTGTCTCGAGATATTGAGCGTGGCACCAACGGTATTAGCTTTTTGATGCGTTTTTTGGTGTTTAATATCGTGCCCACATTTCTTGAGTTGTTTTTAGTGATGGGAATTTTATGGGTTCAGTATCGTTTTGAATTTGCACTAATTGTATTTGTATCTGTTGTTAGCTATGTGTGGTTCTCTAAAACCATAACAGACTGGCGTACCCAGTTTATTAGAGAAGCTAATCAGGCTGATAGTCGATCAAGTACTCGCGCGATAGATAGTTTAATAAATTTCGAAACAGTTAAGTATTTTACTAATGAGAAATATGAATCTGACTTATACGATCATGAGTTAGATAAATGGGAGCAGGCTAAGAGAAAGAATCGATTAACCTTGTTTGGTTTGAATTTTGGGCAAGCCTTTATTATTACTGTGTCGATGACCTCTATGTTGAGTTTAGCCGCTTATGAGGTTAGCCAAGGTGTTATGACTCTTGGGGATTTTGTTTTAGTGAATGCTTTTATGATGCAGATTTTCTTGCCATTAAATTTCTTAGGGTTTGTTTATCGTGAGATAAAAAGTTCAATGACAAATATAGAGCGTATGTTTGCGTTGATGAGCAAGTCGAGCAAGGTGGCTGATAAAGAACATGCCAAAACCTTAGAGTTTAAAGAAGGTAAAATTGAATTCAAAGATGTGCATTTTTCTTATGATGAGAAAAGGCCTATTTTACAGGGGTTAAGCTTTACACTAACGCCCGGTGAACGATTGGCTTTAGTGGGAAGCAGTGGAGCGGGTAAATCGACTATCGCTAAGCTTCTGTTTCGTTTTTATGATGCTACATCTGGCTCTATAGAGATTGATGGGCAAGATATTTCGGAGGTTACGCAATTAAGTTTGCGACAGAGCATAGGGGTCGTACCTCAAGACACAGTGCTTTTTAATAATACGTTAATAGAGAATATTCGGTATGGTCGCCCTGATGCTGCTGATGAAGAGGTAAGGCAAGCTGTTAAGCAGGCACATTTGGAAGACTTTATACATCAGTTGCCAAAAGGCTTTGAGACTCAAGTTGGTGAGCGCGGGTTAAAGCTATCAGGGGGTGAAAAGCAGCGTGTTGCCATTGCGCGAACATTACTGAAAAAGCCTAGCATTTTAATTTTTGATGAGGCAACTAGTTCGCTTGATAGTGAGTCAGAGAAAGCCGTCATTAATGCCATAGATGAAGTGACGGTGGGTAAAAGCAGTGTAGTTATTGCTCATCGGTTATCAACTATTGTGAACGCTGATCGTATATTGGTGCTAGAGAAAGGTCGGGTAGTGGAGCAAGGTAATCACAAAACATTAATAAATTTGAAAGGTCGGTATGCTCAATTGTGGCAAATGCAGCAGCATGAAGAGAAGCAGTAATGCAGGTGCTTAACTAATGGATTTATTATTACTGGATGCCATGAATCTGATTCGACGGATTTATGCGGCTCAGCAACAGCGATCAGCGGATCCTGTTGAAGATACAATATTGCACAGTCAAAACGCGGTGCTTAAGAACATAGAGTTAACAAATGCAAAGCATGTGGCTTTGGTGTTTGATGGAAAAGGCCCAACTTGGCGTCATGATTTATATGCGGATTACAAGGCTGATAGAAAGCCGATGCCGGATGAGCTTGGCCAAGCTCTTCCTGGTTTTATAAGGCGCTTTGAAGCCTTAGGTGTGCCTTGTTTGCTTTATGAAGAATATGAGGCTGATGATGTGATTGCCACTTTGGCCGTTAAAACATCGCATCATGGTGGCACTGTGAGTATCGTATCTACAGATAAGGGTTTTATGCAGTTGTCAGATGAGAATGTGCATCTGTACCATCATTTTGATAAGCGAATCCTGAGTCTTGATGATGTTAAAATGCAGCTTGGCTTAGAGCCGCATCAGTTAATTGACTTTTTAAGTCTGGTGGGTGATAGCACGAATCATGTTCCCGGTGTGCCTGGTATAGGCCCTAAAACAGCGGGTACTTTACTGGATCAATACGGTGATTTAGATACGGTATTGATTCATAGTGAAGATGTGAAAGGTAAGGTGGGTGAGAGTCTACGAGATAATTACCGGCGAGCGTTGTTTGCCAGAAAATTAGTGACACTTAAGTTGGACTGTAATTTAAGTCTAAACTTAAAAAAACTCCGCTATGTGAAGCCTTCGTAGTTAGTTTTGGTGTCTATGTGACCAATCATGAGTAGCGTGCCGGTTTAAAAAGACGGGTTTGGATGATTGCATGTGGGTTAGCCTAGGTAGATAATTCACATAAATCGATAATTGTTTCTAGGATATGTAATCAGAATGAAATGGATGAAGGCGTTTTTTAGTTTAAGTGTGGCGTTGCTGATCATTTTTTGTGGTGTGGTTTTTACGATAAATAACCCAAATACTGTTCGGGCTGACTTGATTCTTTGGAAGGCTCCTGAGTTGTCTTTGGGCGTGATGATGGCGGTGACTTTACTGCTGGGTTCTATCTTGGGTATTTTGGCTAATACGATTTGGACATGGCGGATATTGCGTCAGCGTAATCGACTTCAAAAGCAGTTAGATCAATCTCAAAAGCGCTTCGAACGGCTTCAATAGCTTGTGTTGTTTAAATAAAAGTTAACCTAATAATTTATGTTTGATTTTGGCCTATTAATAATACTGTTGTTTGCCGTTGCTGCGGGTTGGTTTCTTGGGCGATATCAAAAAGATAAAAAACAGGCGTCAACACCTTATCCGAGTATGGATATGCTGGGTATAGATCGTCAAAGTGAGACTATGCAAGCCATCTTAAGTATGGCACAGCGTGAAGAGGCGGTAGAGCTTCAGCTTAATTTGGGCACTTTTTATCGCCGCAGAGGAGAGTTAGATAAAGCCATCTCTATTCATCAAAGTCTTTTTGCCCGTCCAGATCTTGATAAAAAATTATCAGAAGAAGTGCAATTAGCATTGGCCTCGGACTATCTGAATGCAGGTTTGTTTGATCGAGCTGAGCGTTTGCTGAAAGAATTGCTAAAAGCTAATTCACCGCTGAAAAATAAGGTGATTAGTAAATTAGTTACCTTGTATGAAGAAGAGCAGGACTGGGATAGTATTTTAAAGCTGGCGGGTGAAACTCGGCAGATTAAAGACAATAAATCCATTGCTTATGCTTGTTGTGAATTGGCAGATAAGGCGATTGATAAGCAAAGTTTTCGTGAAGCAGATAAGTTAATTGATCGGGCTTTAAAGTTAGATAGTCATTGTATACGCGCTATCTTATTAAAGGCGCGTATGTCAGAGCTTGAGGGGTTTCCTAATAAAATGCTTGGTGCGTTTAAGGAAGCTTTAACTTATGACTCCGCTATTTTACCTGTGTTGTTGCCTAAATTGCAGGAGGATCTGGAATCAAGGCATCGGCCTGAGGAGTTAGAGAAACTCTTAGAGGAGCTGTGGTACGAGAATGAAACACCGTTAACCTTGCACAGTTATGTTAGGCATCTTGCGCAGTATACAGGCTTAGAAACGGCTATTTCTCAACTTACTTATTCTATAGGACAGGTGCCTACGTTATCAGGTTTTAGTTTGTTGTTAGATATACTTGTTGAAAAAGGTGAGCCATTGACGGTTGAGTACATGAGTCACCTAAAAGAAATATTGCACCAGTTAACTGATGGAGATGAAGAGTATTTGTGTCGTCAGTGTGGGTTTGAATCCGATAAGCATTATTGGCGCTGTCCTAGTTGCAAACAGTGGGAGACATTCACTCCTCGAATGGCTCATACCCCGTCAGTGCAGTCTGCGTTAGATTAGAAGTAAGGAAAAAGTTATGCAAAATAAACCAATTGTTGTGGCGTTAGATTTTGATAATACGCCGCAAACATTAGCGCTGGTAGATCGTCTAGATCCAAGTCGTTGTCGTTTAAAGGTAGGTAAAGAGCTGTTTACCAGTGAGGGTCCTCAATTGGTTGAAACGCTTCAGAAAAAAGGATTTGATGTATTTCTAGATCTTAAATTTCATGATATTCCAAATACTTGTGCCAAGGCCGTGAAAGCGGCGGCCAATATGGGGGTATGGATGGTGAATGTGCATGCCTCAGGTGGTCAACGCATGATGGAAGCCGCACGTGAAGCGTTAGAGTCTTTTCAGCAAAAGCCTATTTTGATTGGTGTGACTGTATTGACGAGTATGGAGCAGCAAGATTTAGCAGGCGTTGGTTTGGATATAGAGCCTCAGCAGCAGGTAAAGCGTTTGGCTGAGCTGACTAAGCTAAGTGGTCTAGATGGTGTGGTATGTTCAGCACAAGAAGCAACAATGCTTAAACAGCAGTGTGGAAGCGGCTTTCAATTAATTACACCAGGGATTCGGCCTAGTTTTGCTCAACAAGGTGACCAGCGTCGAGTTATGACACCTTCAGAAGCCATGTCGGCTGGTGTTGATTACATGGTGATTGGGCGCCCAATTACGCAAGCAGCAGATCCTATTCAGGCGTTAGCATTAATCGAGCAGGAAATTAACGCGTAAATTACGCAATCCTACTTATCTTTTCTTCTTAAATTGTTTGTTAGTCTATTTACGCTGACACATTTAAGGAGAAATGTATGCCTGCAAACAATCTAGACAATATCTGTTATTACTCTCATTCCTTTTCTAAGCACTTTAAAGGTTTTTTAAGCTTGATGCTTATCGGAGCATTAAGTTTTAGTGTAAGTGCACAAGAAGCCCCAGCTAATAGCCCAACGATCAACTCAGCAGAGGAAGTTGTCAGTACTGCTGATATTGATGCTATATCAGTTGATATTAATACTGCAAATGCCAGTGAGTTGGCGACCTTGGTTAATATCGGCTTGAAGAAGGCTAAAGAGATTATTGCTTTTCGTGAAGCGAATGGTGAATTTATCTCTATCGATGACTTAACTAAGGTGAAGGGTATTGGTGCTGGGACCGTTGAAAAAAATCGACATAGAATCCAGATTGCTAAGAAGTAACCAAAATTAATACTATAGGCCACGGCCTAGCCCAGTTTATGCTGGGTTTTTTATTGGCTGTTTATTCACTTACCGTCATTGGTGGAGTGTCTTATTGCAATAATGAGGATTCAGTGCTGTTTTTTGCTTAAGAAGTAATCAAAATGCGCTAAGTCTTTCAAAACAATAAATATTTTAGGATAAAGCATTGACTCGTACCTAAACTTATATAAAATGCGCATCTCGCTTGGCAAGGGTGATTAGCTCAGCTGGGAGAGCACCTCCCTTACAAGGAGGGGGTCGGCGGTTCGATCCCGTCATCACCCACCAATTTTCTTTTAGAAAATTGAATGTGCAAGCGAGTAGTAGAGGACTGGTAGTTCAGTTGGTTAGAATACCGGCCTGTCACGCCGGGGGTCGCGAGTTCGAGTCTCGTCCAGTCCGCCACTTTTACACAAAGTATAAAGGGTCGTTTAGCAAAACGTTAAGTTGCCAT
>JAWUVN010000089.1:0-45976 GCA_034112345.1 Bermanella sp.
GGCGCTCTCTAGAACCAAATCTTTAATGCCAGCAGCATCAGTAGAACCAACTGGGCTAGTTGCATCAATTTGAATCTCTAAGTGTAAGCCGTTGTTCTTAAGCAAGATAGACGTTGGGTTAGCAATGTCGCCAGTGAAGCCGACTAGCTTCGCTTCGTCTTTAAGATCTGATTTTGAACCATCTGCTAGAACAGCAATAAGCTTACCGTCTTCGATTGCGTAAGACGTTGTACCAATGTGAGAGCCGTTAGCTAAAGGCGCTGCAGTGTTTAAAACACCGCGAGCGTATGCAATAACTTTATCGCCGCGTACTTTGTTGTATCCGCCTTTGCCTTTTTCAGCGCCGCCTTCATCAGAAATTACTTTGGTGCCGTAAGCGGCATCGTATAAAGAGCCCCAGCGAGCGTTAGATGCATTAAGCGCGAAACGTGCGTTCATTACTGGTACTACAAGCTGTGGGCCAGCCATTTCAGCAATTTCAGGTTCAACATTTTGAGTAGTTGCAGAGAAAGCAGGACCTTGTGGAACTAGGTAGCCGATCTCTTCTAGGAATGCTTTGTATTCAGCAAAGTTATGAGCTTGACCACTACGTTCTGTGTGGTAAGTGTCGATTTTAGCTTGTAAATCATCGCGCTTAGCCAGTAATGCACGGTTTTTAGGGGCTAATTCGTTAGCGATGGTGCTGAATTCTGACCAGAATTTGTCTTGGTCAACGCCTGTTCCAGGGATAGCTTTTTCGTTAACGAAATCAAAAAGCTCTTTTGCAACTTGTAGAGCGCCAACTTGGATGCGATCAGTCATGTTATGCCTCAGGTAGTGTCTGAGCAGTGGTGCCCAGCTTTGGTTACTGTGATGATGCTTGATTATTTATTATCAGGCACAGCGTAAAAAGTGGGGCAGATTCTACACGAAATATTTACGAAAAACATGCTCGAATAGCGGTTATAACTAGGAGTGATAGGGGTTGGACAACCATTAATCGTGGGGTAGACTTATGTTTGTTATCTAAGTTGGTTAAATATGCAGCAGACTGAGCTTTTTCCTGTCCCAAATCCTTGTGTCGGCATATGCCAAAGCAATACTAAAGGCTATTGCATGGGCTGCTTGCGATCTCGTACTGAGCGCCAGAAGTGGAAGGATTTAATGCCCGCTGAAAAAATGCGGGTTGTTGAGTTGTGTGGCATAAGAAGGGTTAAACTAGATTTGGCATTAAAAGCCAAGAAAGAAAAGGAGACTTTGATTGCCAGTGGTGCAGGCATACCACAAGGGGAGCTCACGACTAAGGTTAAGGTTAAGGTTAAGGTTGTTAAATCAGAGCTTGCATCAAAAGAAAGTGAAGACCAAGAAGGCAGCTTGGATTTATTCTAGAGGCCGTACTTAGAGTTTTCTCTAGTGGCCGCCTCAGCCATTTTATGAATGTCGTTTCCCTCCGTTACATGAGCACCCGTTTCATTACTGTTTACCAAGCTTGAAAGTGCATCCGCTACCACATCCATTTCGATTGGCTTATATTTCTTGAGCACACCTACAAATACAAATAACAAAGCCTTTATCACTAAGCTTCCAATTTTCTCTGCGGCTCTAAATTCCTGCCTTTTACCTAGTAAGAGGCTGGGGCGTATAATCCAAAGTGATTTAAAATGCCTACTTTTTATTGCTGCCTCCATGTCACCTTTCGTCTTTAAATAAAAGTTACCTGCCGCTTGGTCGGCGTTAACACTGCTTACCACCGCCATTCGATTGCAGTTATTGTTTAAAGCCCATAAAGCAAAGTTATCAGTGTAAGTTAGGTCAACTCTTCTAAAGTTTGCTTTAGATTTTGCTTTTTTAATGGTCGTACCAAGCGTGCAAAAGGCTATTGTATCGAGCTCTTGGTTATTGGGGATACTAAGTTGAGATAGGTCGTTAAAGTCAACGATATACTGCTTAACCCTAGGGTCTTTAGTGTCTACAGCTGATCTTGTTAATAGGTGTATTTCCTTAACTGAGTTTTGCACAAGTAAATTTTGCAATAGCCTTTTGCCGATTTCACCACTTGAACCGGCAAAAAATACACGTTTATTTACGTCCATCTTGCGCCTTATGCTTGGCTTGCATAAATTCGCTATGGCGAAGATGCAAAAGGTCGGCAATTTTTCGAATTATGTGTTCTTCATGCTTATCAAGGTGGCCATCAGCGTAGGCTATTTTCCACAGTGTATGTACCAACTCAAGTTTCTCGCTAAGGTCAAATACCTTATTCAGGTGTCGTGTGAATTGGTGTAGTGATGTGGCGTGATCAACTTCAGCTTCGGCAATACTTACGAGCTCTAAGCACTCTTGTGTGGTCAGTCCCGTTTCAGCTTTAAGAACATCGAGGATTTTATTTTTCTCCGATTCGTCAAAGCTTGAATCGGCCAAAACGACTTCGATCATTAATGCTGAAGCGGCTTTTTGGGCGGTTTCTTTCGGGCTTACAGGGTGCTCTTTTTCTTCAGTTTTGAACCAGTCTAAAATAGATTTAAGCATGAGTGGATGCCTCAGGTTGAGATATGAAGGATGTTTGAATGAAAGCCTCTAGAGAAATAAGGTCGGCAGCAAAATTACGTATTCCCTCTGATAGCTTTTCAGTGGCCATAGGGTCTTGGTTCATTGCCCAGCGAAAGTCTTGCTCGCTCAGTTCCGGCCATTTTTTATCTCCACTGACTTGCTGGTCATTCAGTATGGTTTCAAGTTTTGATGTGTCTTTTTCTAGGCCTGCTAGTAGGGCAGGGCTGATGGTTAGTTTGTCGCAGCCAGCGAGCGCTTCAATTTCACCTGCATTTCGAAAGCTAGCTCCCATAACAATAGTGCTGTAATTGTGAGTTTTGTAATAACGGTAGATGCGAGATACGGAAATCACACCAGGATCTTCCATTGATGGGTAGCTGTCTTTGCCTTCAGATTTTTTGTACCAGTCTAGAATGCGACCGACAAATGGACTAATTAGTTTGGCGCCCGCTTGTGCGCAAGCAACTGCCTGAGCAAAGCTGAATAGTAATGTTAAGTTACAGGTGATTCCCTCTTGCTCAAGTACTTTGGCAGCTTGAATACCCTCCCAAGTAGATGCGATCTTGATAAGAATGCGCTCACGCCCAATGCCTGCATCTTCATAGAGGCTGATCAGCTTGCGGGCCTTATCTACAGTGGCCACTGTATCGAAGGAAAGTCGGGCATCTACTTCGGTAGATACATAGCCTGGAACGGTTTTAAGAATCTCTAATCCAATTTTAACGCTGATCATGTCCAGCGCGTTATCCAGCAAGGCTCCGCCCTGGCTTTCGGCCCAGCGAACGGATTCTTCAATCAATGTTTTATATTGAGGCAACTGTGCTGCCTTATAAATTAAAGAGGGGTTGGTCGTGGCATCTTGAGGGGTGAATAATTTAATGGCTTCAATGTCGCCAGTGTCTGCAACGACTGAGGTGATTGCTTTAAGTTGGTCTAATTTGTTCATGGTGTCTACTTATCATTATTTATATCCATTGGCCTTACTGTGTTCAATATGGCTTAGAATGTCAAATACTGTCAGTAAGAATTAACGAGAGGCTTTAGCCTCCCGTGAAGAGAGGATTATTGGTCTTGCATGAATGCAAGTGCGTCTTCAATGGTCTGAATGGTAGCCGTGCTTTTGTACGCTTGCTCACTAAGGTGTCTGCGAAATTGGCGACTTCCTGGTAAGCCGTTAAATAAGCCAAGCATGTGCCTAGTAATGTAGGCCAGCTTGCCATCTTGGCTTAGATGGTTGTCGATATAAGGGTACATGCCTCGAATCACATCTTTTAAATTAGGCTCGGTTTTGTCATGACCGTAAAGCTCGTGATCCACCTGCAATAGCAATGCAGGACTATGATAGGCCTCGCGGCCTACCATGGCCCCGTCGGTATAGGTTAGTACGTCTTTTATTTGTTCAATGGTTTCAATGCCGCCATTAATTAGAATCTCCAAATCAGGAAAGTCTAGCTTTAGTTGCTTAACTATTTCATATCTTAAAGGCGGTACTTCACGATTTTGCTTGGGGGATAGGCCTTGCAGTATCGCTTTGCGAGCGTGCACGATAAAAGTTGTGCAGCCTGTTGCAGCAACCGTTTTTACGAAATGATGAAGTTCTTCGTAACTATCTTGATCATCAATGCCAATTCTGTGCTTGATTGTGACTGGAATATCACAAGCATCTTGCATGGCTTTAATGCAGTCAGCGACTAATTCAGGGTGCCCCATTAAACATGCGCCAATCATATTATTTTGAACGCGATCAGATGGGCAGCCTACGTTTAGATTAACTTCGTCGTAACCAAACTCTTCAGCTATTTTTGAGCATTGCGCAAGCTCACTAGGCTTGCTGCCGCCCAACTGCAAAGCCACTGGATGCTCTTCTTCGTTGAAGTTTAAGAATCGATCTGGGCCACCTTGACCGTGAATGATGGCACCGGTAGTCACCATTTCAGTGTAAAACAACGCTTCTTTGGATAGAGTTCTCCAAAAGTAGCGACAGTGTTTGTCTGACCAATCCATCATAGGGGCGGTACTGAAAGTGCGATTGATCGATTTTTGTGAGGTCATTCTGCTTGAGTCTGGCGCATATTGGGTGGTGGATTATAAAGGTTAATTTTCAAAGACTCATTACTTTAATGGCTTGTCTTTGTTATTTAGTAGGGCATTGAATTGTTCGACTGGTACCGGGCGACTAAAATGAAACCCTTGG
Organism: Bermanella sp.; assembly: GCA_034112345.1. Taxonomy (GTDB): domain Bacteria; phylum Pseudomonadota; class Gammaproteobacteria; order Pseudomonadales; family Oceanobacteraceae; genus Bermanella. The sequence goes on from JAWUVN010000089.1 coordinate 4,724, forward strand.
CACATATCACAACCCATTTCACTGAGTATCTTACGGCTGTGTTCTGATTCAACCCCTTCTGCTACAACTTTCATCCCTAGGTTATGCGCCATGTGAATAGCCGTCTGAACCAGTGCTTGATTTTGCTTGTCGGACTCAAGATTTAAGATAAATGTTTTATCTATTTTTAATTCATTGGCCGGTAATTTTTTTAGGTATGCAAGGTTGCTGTAGCCTGTACCAAAATCGTCGATTGCGATATGAAGCCCCAGCTCACTTAGCTCCCAAAGGTTTTGCAATGCGTGATGTGTGTCTGTCATCATTTGTGATTCAGTGATCTCTAGAATAATGTTTTTTGCTAGATACTCATGTTCTGCGAATAATATGTGAACGGCTTCTATAAACTTTTGATCCTGTAAATTAAAGGCACTGATATTAATAGAAAGTAGGAATGACGGGTTAATTTTGATCCATTGTATTTGTTGCTTAATGGCGTTGCGGAGCACCCATAGGCTGAGCGCTTGAATGACACCGGTTTGTTCTGCGGGCTGAATGAATTGATCAGGCATGATTAAGCCGTGCTCTTCATGAGGCCAGCGGATCAGTGCTTCAGCGCCTAAGATTTCTTCTGTATGCGTATCGACTAATGGTTGAAAGTGTAAGGTAAGTTTGTCGCTTAAAATGGCGCGACTCAAATCACTCATCAAGTTTAGGCGGCGCTCGTTATAAGGATTAATCTCACTTTGGTATCGAATTATGCCTTGTTCACCTGGGTTCGCGCGATCAATCGCAATTTCGGCATGCCTTAGCAGTGAAATACTATTTTCACCGTGTTCTGGGTATACGGAGTACGACGCAACTAGGTAAGGTTCGAGTTCCATGCCAGATATTTCAATGGGAGTGTTCAGGTCATTAATTAGGTTTTGTAGTGTAGTGGTAAAGTCGTCTGTTTCTACTCCTTTAATAATAAAGCTATGAGTATGCGAATTAAGAGTGGCGATACATGATCGAGGTGTTCTTTCAATATCAATAATATTGTCTAAGTTCATGGCCTGATCATGAAGCCTTGTACTGAAAATCTTGAGAGCCTCTTCACTGAGCTTCCTTCCCAGTGTTTTATTGATTTCTGATATGCGGGATAGTTTTATGTAAACCACTTTGAATTCTTTAATATCCCCAGCTTGCTCATCTATCAACGCTTCTAAGGCCATTCTGTTGGGGAGTTTGGTAATTGGATGATGGGTCGCATTATGAAGCATTTCACTGTGAAGCAGTGCGGTACGCTTACTACTTTCAATAATGATTTGCTGTGCATGTATTCTTGTTTCTTTTTCGGTATGAATTCTGCGGGCCAATGCGAGTGAAAAGGTTATTAATTCTAATGCTGAGCCAATTTGAATGGAGTTATTAGTCAATATGTTGAATGGGATTAGCCCAAGTTTTTGAAGCAGAAAAAGGGTGACACCAATTATTAGCCATGACCAAGCCAGTAAGTACAATTTTTGATCTCTTCTTTGTTTCGAGTAATAAATACCGATCCCAAAGCAAGCTGGAATGATTAGGAGTGCGCTAATAACAACTATTTGAATAGACAGGGCAAAGCCGATAATGGGGCTAATGCAAACAAGTAGTAGTGGGATGATCGTAAAACTGATTAGCGCCTTGCTGCCAAAAGATTGAGGGTTCATTTTTAAAAAGAAAAAATTAAACAGGGATGTTGAAGAAATAGAGCAAGCCGCGAATAATAATTGGGACCAATTGTGAAGTAGTGGATGGTTTGGGTAAATGTATTCAAAAAGAATGGCATTTTGAGAAGCCATTAGTAAGCCAAAAAATGCGGCGAAAATTGAGTAGGTTAAATAGATTGGCTCTCGTATAAATAGAAAAACAAAAAAATTAAAAATAACAATGCTAAAAATCAGGCCTAAATAGAAAAAATTAAACCCTGAGACTGAACGGTAATGGTCTTGGAATTCATTGGTATCCCAAATAATAAATTGTGTTTGAATGGGTGAGTTGCTTCTTATTTTTATTAGATAGATTTCAGTGGATTGTTTCTTTAATTTAATCAACTCAACGTGATTAGGGTGTTTGATGTTTTTCTTGCTAAAAGAGGATGCATCGCCAGACTCCATAACTCTAGTGAGTGTTTGTGTGTTATTTAAGCGGTACAGGGTCACTGAGTCTAATAGTGGGTATGTAATATCTAAGATGCGATTAATACTGTCATTGGATTGATTGCTTAGTTTTAGTTTTATCCAGACCGTTGATTGGGTGTAGCCCATGTTAAGAGTGGGGGTTTTATGGGTGGCCCACTTGGTTGTTGATTGACCAAGTATTGTGTTTTCAGTTAAGGCATTACTACTGTCTTCTAGTACCCAGAAGGTATCAATGGGGGATTTCTGAGCAGCAGAGAGCTCAAATGCAGATAGATTTGGGCATAAGAGAGCTGTCAGCCATAAAAAAGCTGTGAAAATTACGTTTAAATTACAGGAATTCATTCTTTTAAGCTTAGCTTGTGTTTCTCGGTTGGCCAAAACAACTTCAACCTCTATAATTGCCGCCTTTCAAGAATTACCCTGGAATAGCCATGACTGTTCGTACTCGTGTAGCGCCATCTCCTACAGGTGATCCCCATGTTGGGACAGCCTTTATAGCCTTGTTTAACCTTGCGTTTGCTCGCCAGCATGGTGGGCAGTTTCTATTACGCATAGAAGATACTGATCAGGCGCGCAGTACGGCTGAATCTGAGCAGTCCATTTATGATAGCTTGCGCTGGCTTGGTATAGAGTGGGATGAAGGTCCTGATGTGGGTGGCGATAAAGGGTCTTACCGCCAAAGTGAACGAGGCGATATTTATGCTAAGCACATTCAAATGCTGCTGGACTCTGGTGATGCCTATAAGTGCTACCGCACAGCAGAAGAGTTGGATGTTTTACGTACTTTGAAGCAAGAGAAGGGTGGGTTTTCTGCACTAAAATACAGTGATCTTAAACTAAATGATGCTGTTGTTGCTGCGCGTGAAGCGTCGGGACAGCCTTATGTGGTTCGCCTTCATGTACCAGAAGAAGGTGTTTGTACCTTCAAAGACATGCTTCGCGGAGACATCGAAATGGATTGGGGTATGATTGATTGCCAGATTCTAATGAAGTCGGATGGTATGCCAACTTATCACCTGGCCAATGTTGTAGATGATCATTTAATGGAAATTAGCCATGTGATTCGTGGCGAAGAGTGGTTGAGTAGTGCTCCAAAGCATCAGCTGTTATATAAATACTTCGGATGGGATATGCCTGAACTATGCCATATGCCCTTGCTTCGCAATCCAGATAAGTCAAAGTTATCTAAACGTAAAAACCCTACAAGTATTTTATATTACAAGCGCATGGGCTTTATGCCTGAAGCTGTTCTCAACTTTTTAGGTCGCATGGGTTGGTCTATGCCAGACGAGAGTGAAAAGTTCACGCGCCAAGAGATGTTTGATAATTTTGATATACAGCGTGTTTCTTTGGGCGGCCCAATTTTTGACCAAGGTAAGCTGAGTTGGCTGAATAGTCAGTGGATTCGTGACTTATCTGAAGAAGAATTTGTGCAGAAGTTTGTTGAGTGGGGCTTAGATAAAGAGAAGTTAATGCCAGCCGTTAAGCATATTCAGCCTCGCATTGAGCGTTTCAGTGATGTCGCTCCGCTTGCAGGTTTCTTGCTTTCTGGTATGCCTGAGGTGACCGTAGAAAACTTTGCTCACAATAAAATAACCCAAGAAGAAATGGTTAAGTTATTGCAAATGGGTTTATGGCAGCTTGAAGCAATTCGTAATTGGCAAAAACTTGAAATTCAACAACGATTATTTGCTCTGGCTAAAAATCAGGATGTAAAAGTTAAGGATTTCTTGTTTGGGTTTTTTGTATCTATCGCAGGTTCGGCTAATTCATTTTCAGTATTGGATAGCATGGAAATTCTTGGCCCAGACATGAGTCGTGCAAGAATTCGCAGTGCGATTGAGATACTGGGTGGCGTTTCGAAAAAAGCCATGAAGAAGCTGGAAAAAGAATACCGCAGTGTTTCTCAGGAAATTGAAGTCGCGCTATCTGAAGCTTCAGAAGACTAGCACGTGACGGCTATATACACAGTGATTCTTGCCGGAGGTTCCGGCTCACGGCTATGGCCGCTTTCAAGACAAAACTGCCCTAAGCAATTTATCGATCCTTTGGGGCAGGGCTTAACCCTCTTACGATCAACAATAGAGCGAGCTAGAGCTTGCTCTATTGTTTCCCCTTTGGTTGTCGCCAGTCAAGATCATCGTTTCTTATTGTCCCAGCAGCTTAGTGTAGCGGGTATCGGAATTGAGGATGTATTACTGGAGAGTGAGTCCAAAAATACAGCCAGCTCGGTGCTTTTGGCGGCTCTTGAAATAGAGTCTCGTTCTTCGGGTGCTGTTTTGCTGATCATGCCTTCCGATCATTATATCTCCGATGATCGTGCGTTTTCTGATCAGGTTTTGAATATTAAAAAATATTTGAAAGATGATGAACTTGCACTGCTTGGGGTTAAGCCTTTATGTGCAAACCCGAATTATGGGTATCTTAAAATTGACTCAGATGATGACACTTCACCGCTAAACCAGTTAATCGAATTTATTGAAAAGCCCAGCGCAGAGTACGCGCAAGATTTAGTTGATAAGAAAGGTTGTTGCTGGAATTCAGGGATGATAATGGCTAAGGCGACGTGCATTGTTAATCTATTTGAAAGGCATCAGCCTGCTTTAACTTCTCAAGTAAAGTTGGCTTATGAAAGGGAGGATTCTTTATTTGACTTTCGGTTGATCGATTTATCTGGCGTGAAAAATATTTCATTTGATTACGCGATCCTAGAGAAAGAAAAACAGAAAATCAAAGCCTCTATGCTACAAGTTGATTGGGATGACATTGGTACCTGGCCCAGCTTAATTTCTCGTAGAAAAAAACTCGGTTTAAAAGACATGACTTTTGGTAGTGGTCGTTCACGACTGTATTTGACTGATAAGGATATTGTATTGGTGGAAGCTGACGATTTAATTATGGTTGCGGATGTCGATCAGCTTTCTGATATGGCTGCAATTACAGATCATTTAGCGGCCACGAATCAAACGTCTTTATTAAATTGCATAGATGTTCACCGTCCCTGGGGGAGCTTTAAGGTTCTGGCACAAGGAAGTGGCTTCTTAGTTAAGCAATTAACGGTTTTACCAGAGCAAAAAATTTCATTGCAAAGCCATCAGTGTCGAGTTGAAAATTGGGTTGTAGTCAGTGGTATTGCAAGTGTTCAATTAGATGGCTGCGAGTCAGAGCTTGTTTCAGGGCAGTCGTTACGGGTGGGTACTAAGCAAATACATCGATTGTTAAATAAACAAACTGAAGTACTTCAGGTTATTGAGGTTCAGACTGGACTGTCCTTGGATGAAAGTGACATCGTTCGGTATGATGATGAATATCTACGCCACTTAAAGAAATAATAATTATGATGCTAGCAAATAAAATAAAACAGAAAGCCCAAGGCATTAGTCTTATGGTGTTTGATGTAGACGGCGTACTAACAGACGGTACATTGGTGTACGGCGAGAATGGCGAAGAGATTAAGCGCTTTAATGTGAAAGATGGCGTAGGCCTAAAGTTACTTCAAACCTACGGTATTGAAGTGGCTATTATCAGTGCTAAAGATTCGAAGCCACTGAGTAAGCGCATTAGTGATCTAGGTATTAAATACTCTTACACTGGCTGTAAAGATAAGCTGGCTGCGCTTTCAGAGTTAATGCTTACCCTTGACCTGACTTATGATGAGGTAGGCTATTGCGGTGACGATGTAATTGACCTTAAGGTCATGCAGAAAGTGGGGCTATCTATAGCACCTGCCGATGCCTATTTTATGGTAAAAGATTATGCGCACTTAGTGACGCAGCAACCTGGTGGTAAAGGTGTAGCAAGAGAGGTGGCTGACGTACTTTTAGCCAGTCGAATGAATCTAAAGGATGCTTACGTTAAGGCTATGCTGCCTGAATTTGAAGAGCGTGACTTTCAAAAAAAGCTTTGAATCCAATGAATTTTGATGAGGTGCGTGCCTGCATCTTTGTAGAGTAAGTGATGATACCTATGTCTGATTATAAAATTGTAATACCTGCCCGCTTTGGATCTAGTCGATTACCAGGTAAGCCTCTGATTGAGCTTGCAGGTAAGCCCATGGTTCAGCACGTATATGAAAGAGCGGTTGATACCGGTGCTTCAGAAATCGTAATAGCTACTGATGATGTAAGAATATACGAGGCTGCCGAAGGGTTTGGGGCAAAGGTTGTTATGACCCGTATGGATCATGAGAACGGTACAGAAAGGATTGCTGAGGTAGCGTCTATATTAGGCTGGAGTGATGATGTGGTAGTAGTGAATTTACAGGGTGACGAGCCTTTGATTCCTAAGTCACTAATAGAATTGACTGCAAAAGGGCTTTTAGATAACCCAGTGGCCGGAATGTCATCGCTATGCACACCTGTTACAGACGCTCATGATGCTTTTGACTCTAACGTCGTTAAGGTTGTCTTGGATAATAATGGCTTTGCTATGTATTTTAGTCGAGCGTCTATTCCTTGGGATCGAGAAGCTTATAAAAATGGCACGGATTCGGTGACCACAATTGCCCCTGTGTATCGTCATATCGGTATGTATGGCTACAGGGTTTCATTTTTAAATGAATATACTCAGATGCAACCAACAGCGCTTGAGCAGGCGGAATGTTTAGAGCAGTTGAGAGCCCTTTGTTATGGTACAAAAATACACATGTCCGTTATCGATGAGGCGCCTGGGCATGGTATCGATACTCCTGATGATGTACTCAGGGTTGAGGGATTACTCCAAGCCGTCAAATAATACTTTATATTAAAGACAGCTGGCTTGCCTTGTTTAGGCTTGGTGAGTTGTCTGTCCATTCTATATCAACACCAAATCGCAGTGCTCTCAGCTGGAGTATGTTTTGATCTCTTTGGGTGAGCAGTGTTTTGGCCATTTTGACGGACTGGTAAAATCCACTTTCTAAGGCCTGCAGTAACGATCTCATTAGTAGCTCTGGTTGTTTTGGGTGTAATAGCAAGATTTTAGCTTTCGTATCCGCATCTAAATCCTTGATTGAACTAATTTGCTGGCTTGATGGTGCAACCCATAGCGACCAGTGGTGTAGCGATTGTGCTGATGAATCTTTCAGTAGGGCGTTCATTTCAGTTACCTGTCGTTATATACAGTACTTTGCATGTGTAGCTGTACAGTACTGTATGAAAAAACAGTTGTAAAGTGCGATATTGATTAAAAAGTGGTCTTTCTCGGTCATAAAACTTGCCAAGTCTGAAAAAAGTGCTTGATAAGCTGGGTCCACATCAATAGAGTACCCAATCCTAAAATTCACCAGCTTCTGTATTTTTTGTGGGGCATCCATGCAAGTTTCAGTAGAAACACTAGCAGGCTTAGAACGTAAGCTTGTAATCGACATTCCAGCATCAAGCGTTGAGCAAGAAATTGCCAAGCGTTTAGATCAAGTATCCCGTACGGCCCGTATTGATGGGTTTCGTCAGGGTAAAATACCAAAGCGTGTAATTCAGCAGCGCTATGGGAAGGGAGTTCGCCAAGAAGTATTGGGCGAGCAAATGCAGCAAGGATTTATCCAAGCTGTTACCCAAGAAAAACTAAATCCAGCGGGCATGCCTAATGTCACGCCAATCGTTGATGAAAGCGGTAAGGACTTCCAGTTCTCTGCAACTTTCGAAATCTATCCTGATGTAACTATTTCAGATTTAGATTCAGTTGAAGTTGAGAAGCTTACAGCTGAAATCAAAGATTCAGACCTAGATACTATGATTGATGTGTTGCGTAAGCAGCAAGCAACTTTCGTAGAAACTGATTCAGTATCTAAAGATGGCGATAAAGTTAAATTAGACTTTGATGGCTATGTAGATGGCGAAGCATTTGAAGGTGGCAAGGCTGAAGGATATAGCTTGGCATTAGGCTCTAAGAGCATGATTCCTGGTTTTGAAGATCAGATTGTAGGTATGAAGGCAGGTGATGAGTCAACAATTAAGGTGACTTTCCCAGCTGATTATCAATCTGAAGATCTGCAAGGCAAAGACGCTGAGTTCAAAATCAAGGTGCAATCAGTTGAAAGCGCTACGCTTCCTGAATTAAATGAAGAATTCTTTAAGCAGTTTGGTGTCGAAGCTGATAGCGAAGAGACCTTCCGTTCTGAGGTTCGCAAGAACATGGAACGTGAGCTTAAGCAATCTGTAGCTCGTAACACTAAGAATCAGGTTTTGGATGGCTTATTAAAAGCCAACCAAATTGATATTCCTAGTGCGCTAGCCGATCAAGAGATTCAACGCCTTAAGCAGCAAGCATTTCAACAGTTTGGTGGCGGTCAAGGGCAAGATTTTAATGCCGACATGCTTCCGAATGAAATGTTTAAAGATCAAGCTGATCGTCGTGTTAAATTAGGTCTTCTAATTAACGCTGCTGTAGAGCAGTTCGAACTTAAAGCTGATGATGCTAAAGTTGAAGCACTTATCGAAGATATGGCTACTACTTATCAAGATCCTGCTCAGGTTCGTGAGTTTTATAAAACTAACCAAGAGCAGCGCTCTCAATTAGAAGCGCTAGCACTTGAAGAGCAAGTAGTTGAAGCTATTTTAGCTCAAGCAAAAGTAAGCGAAAAAGACAGTAGCTATGAAGAAGTGATTAAAGCGGCAAATAGCGCCCAATAATCCTAATTTCTGCCAAACTGGCAGGTTTCAAGCTACAATCATTAAACAGCTGTTATCGAAGATAACGGCTGTTTTTTCTGATGTCGTTGACGGAGATAACGCATGAAAGATCTACTGGCCGTTCAGGATCCAGCTATTCAGATGTCAGGCCTAGTTCCTATGGTCGTTGAGCAAACCGCACGCGGTGAGCGCTCGTATGATATTTATTCTCGTCTTTTAAAAGAACGAGTTATCTTTATGGTTGGTCAGGTCGAAGACCATATGGCCAATTTAATTGTTGCTCAGATGTTGTTTTTAGAAGCTGAGAATCCAGAAAAAGATATACATCTATACATTAACTCACCTGGTGGCTCGGTAACTGCGGGAATGTCGATTTATGACACAATGCAATTTATTAAGCCTAATGTAAGCACTATCTGTATTGGTCAAGCTTGCAGTATGGGTGCTTTTTTACTTGCTGCAGGTGAGAAGGGTAAGCGTTTTTGCCTACCAAACAGTCGTGTAATGATTCACCAGCCTAGTGGTGGTGCGCAGGGTCAGGCAACTGATATCCTTATCCAGGCTGCGAACATCCAAGAAACAAAAGAACGTTTAAATAGAATTTTAGCGCATCATACTGGTAAACCGGTTGAAACGGTTACGGCAGATACTGAGCGTGATAATTTCATGGATTCCAAGCAAGCGCTTGAATACGGTATGGTTGATGAAGTCCTTGAGCAGCGTAAAAGCTAGCACGGGGATCTGACGGGTTTTTAAGCGTATAGTTTAAAGCTCTAAGATTTAAAGTTACACCTTTATAAGAATGCAGTGATTTCAGGGGAAGTCGAATGAGCGACGAGTCCAGCGGTAAAGACGATAAGAGTAAGCTGCTTTATTGTTCTTTTTGCGGTAAAAGCCAGCATGAAGTACGCAAGTTAATTGCCGGCCCAAGTGTCTTTATTTGCGATGAATGTGTCGATTTGTGTAATGACATTATTCGCGAAGAAGTACAAGAAAGTCAGGGGGAAGCTCCTAGCGACCGCCTGCCTACGCCAAAAGAAATTAAAGAGACGCTTGGTGAGTATGTAATCGGCCAGGACAGGGCAAAGGTTGTTTTGTCTGTTGCTGTTTACAATCACTATAAAAGATTGCGTCACACTGAAGGTAAGAATGGCGTAACAGAATTAGCGAAAAGCAATATCTTGCTGATTGGCCCAACCGGCAGCGGCAAGACATTACTAGCCGAAACACTGGCTAGACTGCTTAATGTGCCTTTCACAATTGCCGACGCAACCACTCTTACTGAGGCTGGTTATGTTGGTGAGGATGTTGAAAATATTATTCAAAAGCTTCTACAGAAGTGCGATTACGATGTAGAGAAAGCTCAGCGCGGCATTGTTTATATTGATGAGATTGATAAGATTTCTCGTAAATCAGATAACCCATCTATCACAAGAGATGTGAGTGGAGAGGGTGTTCAGCAAGCCTTGCTTAAACTTATTGAAGGTACGGTTGCTTCTGTTCCGCCTCAAGGTGGTCGCAAGCATCCTCAGCAAGAATTTTTGCAAGTCGACACTGGTAATATCTTATTTATCTGTGGCGGTGCATTTTCTGGCTTAGATCAGATAATTCGAGATCGAACAGAGAAAAGCAGTATCGGTTTTAATGCTGTTGTAAAAGCCAAAGATGATTCTAAGGAAGTGGGTTCAATTCTGAAGGATGTAGAGCCAGGCGATTTAGTTCGCTACGGGTTGATTCCTGAATTTATTGGTCGATTACCTGTTGTAGCAACACTAGAAGAGCTGGATGAAGCAGCCTTGATTCAGATTTTAGTAGAGCCTAAGAATGCTATTGTAAAACAGTATCAGGCTTTATTTGAAATGGAAGGTGTTGAGCTAGAATTTAGGGATGAGGCTTTACAGGCTGTTGCTAAGAAGGCGATGGAACGTAAAACTGGAGCTCGTGGGCTTAGGTCCATAATGGAAGGTGTTTTACTTGATAGTATGTACAGTATACCGTCAGAAGAGCATGTTACCAAGGTGGTGATAGATGAGTCGGTTATTAACGATGATTCAGATCCTCTGCTCATTTATGAGTCAAATGAGACCAAAAAAGTCGCACCAGACGATGCATAATTAAAAAAAGGAGCTTTTTAGCTCCTTTTTTTTGTTTTGGGCTTGTAATTATTGCTGCTTATCCCCATCTTTGTTTTATCTCTAAGTGCGTGTTTGAGCACCATATATTATGACTAAAGAAAAATTCCCGTTATTACCTCTTCGCGATGTTGTGGTTTATCCGCACATGGTTATTCCTTTGTTTGTTGGACGCGATAAGTCTATTCAGGCACTGGAGTCGGCCATGGAGGGCGATAAAAAAATACTTTTAGTTGCCCAGAAGAATGCAGCCACTGACGAGCCTAGTGAGGTCGATGTTTATAAGGTGGGTACGGTTGCCACTGTACTGCAATTATTAAAGCTGCCTGACGGCACAGTTAAGGTTTTGGTTGAAGGTCTTTATCGAGCTGAAGTGACAAGTTTTGAGAAGGATGGAGATTTTTATCTAGGTGAAGCTTTTCCTCTTGAAATTGAGGCTGTCAGCGATAAAGAAGAAGAGGTCTTAGTTAAGGCTGTTACAGAAACATTTGACCAGTTTGTTCAAATGAGTAAAAAAATTCCAAGTGAAGTTTTAGCTTCAATTGAAACCATCGAAGAGCCGGGAAGATTGGCTGATACTATTTCCGCTCATTTATCGCTAAAGCTAGACGAGAAGCAATCTGTTTTAGAGATGGTAAGTGAGCGCGAGCGTCTTGAGCATATTATGGCTCAAATAGAATCTGAAATTGATCTTTTAGATGTTGAGAGGCGCATTAGAGGTCGCGTTAAAAAGCAGATGGAAAAGAGTCAGCGCGAGTATTATTTGAATGAGCAGATGAAGGCGATTCAAAAAGAACTTGGCGACATGGATGATGTTCCTAATGAGCACGAAGAGCTGCAAAATAAGATCAATGATGCGGGCATGCCTAAAGACGCTAAAGAAAAAGCTGAGTCTGAGTTAGTTAAATTAAAAATGATGTCGCCAATGTCAGCTGAAGCGTCTGTCGTTCGTGGCTATCTAGATTGGATGTTAAATATACCTTGGAAGTCTAAGAGCAAGGTTAGAGCAAATATCGAGCTGGCAAAAGAGATTTTAGATAAAGATCATTACGGGCTCGATGAGGTTAAAGATAGAATATTAGAATATTTAGCTGTTCAAAAGCGCGTTAAGAAATCAACGGCTAATATTTTGTGCTTAGTGGGCCCTCCAGGTGTGGGTAAAACATCTTTAGGGAAGTCAATTGCTAAGGCAACTAATCGTAAATACATTCGAATGGCTTTGGGTGGTGTTCGGGATGAAGCAGAAATACGCGGACATCGTCGCACCTATATTGGTTCTATGCCCGGTAAGTTAATTCAAAAGATTTCAAAGGTTGGTGTAAAAAACCCATTATTTTTACTTGATGAAATAGACAAGATGGGGATGGATCATCGCGGGGACCCTGCATCCGCTCTGCTTGAGGTGCTAGATCCTGAGCAGAATGCAGCCTTTGCAGATCATTATTTAGAAGTAGATTATGATTTGTCGGAAGTCATGTTTGTATGTACTGCCAATAGCATGAACATACCTGGTCCTCTACTGGACAGAATGGAAATAATTCGAATTCCTGGGTACACCGAGGATGAAAAGGTGAATATTGCTGAGCGCTATCTATTACCAAAACAGATAGAGCAGAACGGTGTTAAAGCTAAAGAGCTGTCGGTACCAGAAGATACTATGCGATCTATTATTAGGCATTACACCAAAGAAGCTGGTGTTCGTGGTTTAGAGCGTGAGATGGCTAAATTATGCCGTAAGGTCGTCAAAGAAAATGTAATGGGTGAGTCATCTGAATTGAGCTCTGAAATATCTCGATCAAAATTAGAAAATTATCTTGGTGTGCAGAAGTTTCAGTACGGTCTTGCAGATACTGAGAATTATGTAGGGCAGGTTACTGGCTTAGCTTGGACATCTGTTGGTGGTGAAATATTAACCATTGAATCTGTAATTACACCAGGCAAAGGTCGCATAGTGAAAACTGGCTCTCTTGGAGATGTAATGCAGGAGTCTATTCAGGCAGCGTTGACGGTCGTTAAGTCGCGCTCAGAAGGCCTAGGCTTGCCGACTAACTTCTTTGAAACTCATGATCTACATATTCATGTTCCAGAGGGTGCAACGCCTAAGGATGGACCTAGTGCTGGAGTGGGGATGGTCACTGCGTTAATGTCTGTGATCACCAATACAGAAATCCGCTCAGACGTGGCCATGACCGGAGAGGTTACTCTTAGGGGTAAGGTGCTTCCTATTGGTGGCTTAAAAGAGAAGTTATTGGCCGCTCATCGTGGTGGAATTAAAACGGTTCTAATCCCATTTGAAAATGAAAGGGATTTACGTGAAATTCCGGATAATATTAAAGCGCAATTAGAGATTATTCCTGTTAAATGGGTAGATGAAGTAATTGACGTGGCGTTAATTGGTGATTTGCATAAAAATGTTGCGTCAGTTCTTGAAAAAGAGGCCGCGACCCAGCAAAATCAATTGGGTCAAATGAGTACGCATTAAGTAAAAAGCTATAAAGCGTCTTGACATGGGGCACCACACTGGGTAACTTGCTGCCTCTTGTGATGGTCATTGCTACGGCGCTTAGCTATACCGATTTACATATATAATAATCAAGTTAAGTAAGGGGATAAGTGTGAATAAATCTGAGTTGATTGATGCGATTGCAGCTACTGCAGATATTCCAAAAGCAGCAGCTGGACGTGCTTTGGATGCGACTGTAGATGCAATTACTACAGCATTAAAAGATGGTGATCAGGTTGTACTGGTTGGATTTGGTACTTTTGCTGTTAAAGAGCGTGCTGCTCGAACTGGTCGTAACCCTCAAACGGGTCAGCCAATCGAAATTAAAGCCGCTAAAGTTCCTGGTTTCAAACCAGGTAAAGCTCTTAAAGATGCTGTTAACTAATAAAAAGTTAATACATGTTTAAGAACGATTGAATATCTAAAAAGCGCATCTTGTTGGATGCGCTTTTTTTGTTTATTTAACCTAAGAATTCTAATAAAAGGTTGTGAGGTTATGCTTCAAGCTATGCGCGACGGTTCAAAAGGACTGGTTGCAAAAATTATCGTTGGTTTAATTATTCTTACATTTGCTCTATTTGGTATAGATAGCATTGTTGCTTTAGGTGGTGGTCAAGATGCACCTGCTGAAGTCAATGGTGAAGAGATAAGTGAGCTAAAAGTTAGTCAGATGGTCGAAATGCAAAAAAGACGTCTGCAGTCTCAGTTTGGTGACAGCTTCAATATGGAAGACAGCCGCCTACGCTCAATTGCTGTAGATGGATTGGTTAACGAGTCCGTTTTAAAGCAAGCTGCTAAACTAGGTGGAATTCAGTTTTCAGATCAAGAAATTGATAAAATCATTCTTACATCAGCAGAGTTTCAGGTTAACGGTACATTTGATCGTAATCAGTTTGATCTTGCATTAAGAAGTGCTGGTTTTACCCGTTCAAGCTATCGCGAATTATTACGTACAAACTTACTGATCCAGCAAGCGCAAAATGCTTACCAAGCAACCGCGTTTTCTACACCGACAGAAGAAGCAAATGTTGCGTCTTTAGATGCTCAATCGCGTGATTTTTCAATAATTAATTATTCTTTTGATAAAACAAAAGGTAGCGTTCAAATAACAAATGAAGAAGCGAAGTCTTATTACGAAGAGAACTCTGCTCGCTTTATGACTGAAGAGTCTGTTGTACTGAACTATATCGAGCTTAAGCGTAGCGGATTAAATATTGATGCGTTTATTGATGAAGACCAAGTGCTGTCTCGCTACGATGCAATGTTAGCAGATGCAGCTTCAAATAAAGAATACAGAGCTGCGCACATTCTATTACTTGAAACTAACGACGAATCTCAAACTACTTTGTTAGATATCTCTAATAGGATTAATTCAGGTGAAGACTTTGCGACCCTTGCTAAAGAATTTTCTGACGATGACAGCTCTAAATATTCCGGTGGTGACTTAGGCTTTTCAGGTCTTGAAGTTTTTGAAGATGAATTCGCACAAGCACTTGAAAATCTTTCGGTTGGTGGTGTGTCGAGCGTTGTTAAAACACGTGACGGCCTTCATATTATTAAATTACTTGAAGAGCGTCAGCCTGAAGTTGGATTATTGGTGAACGTTAAAGATTCAATTGAAAGTGCATTAAAAAGCGAAGCTTCTGAAGCCGCATATGTTGAAGCCTTAGAAACACTGAAAGATGATGCCTTTTCTTCTAATGGCATTGATGATGTAGCTCAGGCACAAAACCTTTTAGTTAAGCAGTCTACAGAGTTAACTAAGATGTCTAATGCAGGTCTAGCAGCTTACCCTCAGGTGATTGAGGCTGCATTTTCTGAAGCTGTTTTAAATGAAGACTCTAACAGTGAAGTAATTGAAGTTGCTGATGGCCATGCCATTGTTATCCACCTTAATAAACTGAAAGAATCAAAAGTGAAGCCGTTCGCTGAGGTGGAATCTCAAATAGTCGCTTTACTAGAAAATGCTAAAGCACGCGAGATGCTATCTGTTAAAGCCCAGGAATCACTGGAATTAGCACGTGCCGGAAACTTAACAAGTAACTGGAAAAGCATTAAAGATAAGAGAAGAGCATCTGAGGGTGTAGATGCTTCTGTGCTTAAGGCTGCATTTTCATTGCCTGAAGGCGCTGAGAGTTCTTATCAGCTTGTTAATGTTACAGGTGGGGATCAAGTACTGGTTCGCTTGGATAAGGTGGTACGAGCAGATCGACTGGATGCTGAAAATGATTCAGACCAAAAAGTAAGCCGTTCAAAAGCTTATAATGAATATCGGGCATATCAGCAGTTTGCTACTGAAAATGCGAATATCGAAAGAAACTAATAGAATCTTTTAGACATAAAAAAAGGGCCTTAGGCCCTTTTTTTTATGTCTTCTTATTAAGTTTAAATTTCGCTTTCTGATATGGCACAAGTTCTGAAGCCTGCATCTACGTAGATGATTTCGCCGGTTATTCCGCTGGATAGGTTGGAGCCTAAGAAAGATGCGGTATTTCCCACCTCTTCAATTGTTACATTTCTTTGCAATGGAGAGCGCTGCTGGTGTTGCTTTAACATTGTTCTTAAGCTTTTAACGCCTGATGCTGCCAACGTTTTAATTGGGCCTGCACTAATAGCATTCACACGAATACCTTTTGCTCCAAGATTTCCCGCAAGATACCTAACACCAGCTTCTAAGCTGGCCTTAGCCATTCCCATTACATTGTAATTTGGCAGTGTTTGTTGTGAGCCATGGTAAGAAAGTGTGATCAAGGAAGCTTGCTCACTTAAAAGCGATTGCGAGGCCTTTGCTATTCCGATAAAACTGTAGCTGCTTATTTCATGGGCAGTTTTAAAACCTTCGCGAGTTGTGCAGTCGATCATGGAGCCATTTAGCTCTTCTGTTGGAGCGAAACCTATGGAGTGCACAATAATGTCTAGGACTTCCCAGTGACCACTTAAAGCTGTAAACGTATCTTGTATATCCTTGTCACTGGATACATCACAAGGGATAACAATGTCACTACCAAATTCTTTGGCGGCATCCTCTACCCGAGATTTTAGTTTTTCATTTTGATAGGTGAATGCAAGAGTGGCACCTTGCTCATGGAATGATTTAGCTATCCCGTAGGCGATGGACCTTTTACTGGCAATACCAAATATAATGGCTGTTTTACCGCTTAAAATTCCCATGGAGACTCCCATTCTTTAGTGGATAAATCCGTATGATGGCATGCTGACTGATGAGTTGAAGTGCTCATTCTATTACTTAAATTTGGATCACTTGTTTCACATTGCTTAGTTTCGAATTTGCATCGAGATTGAAAGTTACACCCTAAAGGAGGGTTGATGGGAGAGGGTAGCTCACCCTTGATTGTTTTCTTGGTCCTTCGCTTTGTGGGGTCTGGGTTTGGTATCGCATTCATTAATAGCTGGGTGTAAGGGTGCTGGGGTTGCTTAAATAGCTCTTCTGTTGTTGATGTTTCTACTATGCGACCTAAATACATAACCGCTATTCTATCGGATATGTGCTTCACGACAGCTAGATCATGAGCAATAAATATAATCCCAAGTCCTAACTCATCTTGTAAGTCCATGAGTAAATTTATAATTTGCGATTGCACAGAAACATCAAGTGCGGAAACGGGTTCATCACAAATTAATACATCAGGTTCTAATGCAATAGCTCTTGCGATACCTATACGCTGCCTTTGACCTCCACTGAATTCATGAGGGTATTTGGATAAGCAGTCTGTAGGTAAGCCAACTTTATGTAATAGATCTTCTACCTTTTCTTTTCGTTCTATAAATTTTAGCTTGGTATGTATTAAGAATGGCTCTTCAAGAATATTTTGAATGGTGTGTCTTGGGTTTAAGGATTCATAAGGGTCTTGAAAGACATATTGTATGCTAGGTCGTATAGGTTGTAACTGCTTAAAACTGGCATGGGTAATATCGTTGTTTTTATAATAAATTTTGCCATTGGTTGTGGTAATAAGCCTAGCAATCGTTTTAGCAAGTGTGCTTTTTCCACAGCCTGACTCTCCAACTATACCAAGCGTCTCCCCTTGCTTTAGCGTAATTGAAACATTGTCGACAGCCTTGAGTGTTAGTTTTCCACCAAAGAAAGACTGCTTTTTAACTGGAAAGTACTTAGTAAGCCCTACAACTCTTAATATATCTTCTCTAGGCATGCTCGATTAACTCCCACTTGTGGCAATTTACCAGGTGTTGTTCAGAAATCTTCGAAAGCTGATAAGTTTGTTTTGCACATGAGGCTTCTACGTGAGGGCACCTGTTTTGAAAGCGGCAACCATTAGGCATTTCGGCAAGAGAGGGAACTTGTCCTGCTATGGTCTGAAGCCTTTCTCTTTTTACGGTATTTATTGTAGGAATCGAATTTAAAAGTCCTTTCGAATAAGGGTGTTTTGGATTGTTAAATAAATTAATGACGGATGTTTTTTCTACAACTCTTCCAGCGTACATGACCACAATGTCATCACACATCTCTGCAATCACACCTAGATCATGGGTTATAAATAAAATACCCATGCCCATTTCATCTTGCAGGCTTTTCATTAACTCTAGAATTTGTGCTTGGATAGTTACATCTAGTGCAGTTGTAGGTTCGTCAGCTATTAATATGTCGGGCTTACATGCCAAAGCCATGGCAATTACAATTCTCTGCCTCATCCCTCCTGATAGCTGGTGGGGGTACTCATTTAATAGTACGAGAGGATCAGGTATGCCAACTCTCTTTAATAGCTCTAAGCAGGCATTGATAGATTGTTGCTTGCTTAATTCTTGTTGGTGTAACTTATAAATCTCTAGCAGTTGCTTGCCAATGGTTTGTACTGGGTTCAGAGCTGTCATTGGCTCCTGAAATATCATAGCAATTCGATTGCCTCTTATATTCCTTAATAGACTCCCTTCAAGCTTTAATATATCTACTTTATTGTCGTACGTGATAACTCCGCCAGTGATCTTACCGGCCGGCTGAGGCAGTAGTCTCATTATCGACATTGAGGTAACACTTTTTCCGCAGCCAGACTCACCAACTAAGCCTAGGGTTTTGCCTTTCATTAGATCAAAAGACCCATGATCTAATACATTTAATGCAGTAGATTCCGTATCAAATGAGACGCATAAATCATTAACTGAGAGGATTGTGTCAGTCACGCTCATTCACTCGATATAATTCAAAGGTTTTATTAATTGATGGGTACTTAGTTTTATTTTTTCTAGCTGCCTTGGTTTCAATTTTAGTTGCACTATCTATCCAGAAAATACCACCATCACCGAATGGGGAATATAGTGATCCGGATGTCTTACTGCCTGGTGTACTTGGGAATTTAAGCCATCTCCAATGCGCTCCTCTAGTGTAGGGGACATTAAATGTAGGAATAAATACTGCAGAATCATGTATTTGTGTTGCAAGTGTTTTTGCTAGAATTATTCGTTTTTGATTATCTGTTTCAGATCGATAGGCCGTAATATTTTCATCGATATCGGTGCTACTAAGATTTGTTATATTGTTTGTTTGCGGTTTGTTAGCATTTTCGCTGTGAAAATGCTGCCAGAATGCAGGGCGAAATCCTGTGCTCCATCCAAGTGAGGCTATTTGATGTTGTTTTTGCATAATGGTTTTGTAATGCGAGGAAGAGTCTTGCAGCTTAAGATTGATTTCAATGCCTGATTTAAGTGCGTCCTGTTTTAACAGTGAGAATCGATCACTGTGTTCTTTTCTGCCATAAACAAGGTTTAAAGATAATCGCTCGCCATCTTTTATTCTAATACCGTCACCGCCGCGATTTTTCCAGCCCGCCTTATCCAATATATTGTTGGCTTTATGTAAATCAAATTTACGGGCTTTAATCTCGGGATTAGTAAACTCACCGTAGCCTGAATGAAAAGCTTGTAATCGTTCATAATCGCCGCGTAAAACGGTTTTAATGACCCTTTGAAAGTCTAGGGAGTGTGCCAAAGCAATGCGAACATTTATGTCACTAAGGAGCGGGTTAGACACATTCAAAAACCAACCCGTACTAGAGCGGGGAGCATCATTATAGAACTTAAATTTCTCTAGGTAGCCGTTGTCGTAAAGTTTTCCTTTAGCTTTACTATGCCAGAACTCAGGAAGTACCAAGGTGTAGCTATCTAACTCACCTTTTTCAAAGTGCTTATACGCTATATTGGCATCTCTAATGACTTTTAAAACAACCTTGTCGACGTTGAATCTGTTTTTATTTAGTGGTCGGTCGGCTGCCCACCAGTCATCCTTCTTGGAAAAGGTAATTTGCTTTCCTTTTTTAATTTTGCTTATTTGATATGGGCCTGTGTTCGGGATGATTTTCCAGTTATGGTTCTTAACCCAGTCTTCTTTTATTTCTTTATAGAAATGCTTCGGTGTCGGGGTTATACCGTAATAATAGTGAAGCTCTTCCTTAGGTTTAGCCACGCGCCCTGTTATAGAAAGGGTGTGGTTATCGTACTTGGTGATATCCGTTATTTCTTTAGAGAAGTGATTATTATACCAAGGGGCATTGATGTGCTTAGATGTCATGAATTCTAAGGTGAAAATAAAATCATCAGCAGTTACAGGGGTGCCATCACTCCATTTTGCTTGCGGGTCTAGCTTATAAAATACAGTTCTACCATCCGACCCGTAAGCCCAGCTCGTTGCTATTTGAGGGATGACTTCAAGTGTATTAGGGTGGAAACCAATCAGTCCCATTTGGTTTTGATTAATGTATGAGCGAAAAGAACTGTTTGAGTCAGGCCCCACTGTTCTTAGTGTGGGAGGAAAGGCCAATAAAAAATCTGTAAAGGTTCCACCTGCTTTTGCATTAGGTGAGGCCCATGGCTGAGCGTTATTATTACTTTCCCAGCTTAAATTAGCAGGTAGCGCGCTGGCAGAAGCGAGAGGGGCAGTTAGTGCGCCTGCTGCAAATATAAAACTTATTATAAATTTTGTTATTTTCATTATATTTACTCGTAATAAGAATACTTTTTAGGATCGAATGCCTCACGAATGGCTTCACCTATAAATGTCACTAAAGTCAGCACAAGACTTAGCGCGGCAACGGCTGATATTGCGATCCATTGATATTCCAAATTAGCGGTACCTTGCTGTAATAGCTCCCCCCAGCTTGGGGTGGGAGCAGGTAGCCCGAAACCTAAATAATCCAAACTTGTGAGTGATGTAATACCACTCACAACTGAGAACGGGAAAAAAGTCACCAAAATCGATACTGAGTTAGGCAGTATATGCTTAAACATAATTCGAGCATGGGATGCGCCAATAGAGCGTGCCGCCATTACATATTCACGGTTGTTTTCTCTATAGGTTTCCGTTCTCATATACCAGGTTAATCCCATCCAGCTGAATGCAGCAAGTAACAATACTAGAGTCCAAAAGTCTGGCGTGACAATAGAGGCTACGATCATAATGACATAAAGAATGGGGATATTTGATAGAACCTCTATCACACGCTGAAGCAGTATGTCGAAAGTCCCACCTAGATAACCCATTAGCGCGCCGACAGTCACGCCGATAATATAAGTGATGACCAGTAAAAATAATGAAAATAGTATCGCGATTCTAAATCCATAAATGAGTCTGGACGCAATATCTCTTCCCGCCATATCAGTACCAAGATAGTGCTGGTGTTCAGCTGAAGGGGCGTAAGGAGGGTATTCACCTTCTATGAAATGACTTTCGAGAGGGTTGAACGGAATGGGTGGCATGATAATCCATCCTTTTGAATTATCTAAACTAAGCTGCTTCTCAAGTTCTTTGTAATTTACTTCCCACTGGTAATCTAGTCCAAATGTCGTTCCAGGGATGATATCCCCATAAGTTGGGAAATAAAGCTCATCATTATACTGAATCACAAGAGGGCGATTGCTCGCTATTAACTCTGCAAATAAACTTAGAAATATAAGGATGCCGATCAAAATAAACGAGTAGTATCCGCGTTTCAGTCCTTTAAATTTATCCCATCTTTTTTTAGCTTGAGGTGAAATCATTATTTAACCTCGCCAAATCGGATTCTAGGGTCAGCCCAAGCGACACATATATCGCTTAATATATTACCAATTAAGTACAGCACGGCCGAGATCACTAGTATTCCCATTACTATGGGGTAGTCTCGTTCCACTAACGCTTCATAGCCCAGCAAGCCAATACCATCAATGTTAAAGATTTTTTCTATCAGGAATGAGCCGCTTAAAATAACACTGATATTTTGTCCGAAATGAGTTGCTAGCGGTATTAAGCTGTTTCTTAGGGCGTGCTTTTTAATTGCTTGGCTAAAGCTTAAGCCTTTGGCGGTTGCTGTTCTAACGTAGTCGGCACTTAGATTTTCCATAAGAGCATTTTTCATCATGAATGTCATGACCGCCAGTGATCCAGCCATGTACGCTATGAGCGGAAGAAAGGCATGATTCATTAAATCTTTTGTTTTTTGCCATAGGGTTAAGTCTTCAAAATCATCGCTTATAAATCCACCAAGCGGAAACCACTCTAGATTTGCAGCGAAATATGAAATGCACGCAATGCCTATGACGTAACCCGGAATAGCGTAGCTGATGAAAATAAATGCAGAGGTTAAGTGGTCAACTGGGGCGCCATGCTTTAGCGCTTTTAATATTCCAAGGGGAATGCAAATTAAGTACGTTAAAATCATGGTTGTTAAGCCATAAAAAATTGATACGGGTAATCTATCTGTAATACTGTCCCAAACACTCTCACCATATCGAGTGGACTCGCCGAGGTCTAATTGCAAAACCTTCCATAGCCAATCAAAATAACTGGCAACGATGGGTTTATCAAAACCATAATAGGCTTTTAACTGATCTAGCTGGTCTTCACTTAAACTTTGAGAGCCAAAACCTTCGGCTGATGAGCTTGCTTCTCCAGAAGAGAGCTGTGCTTCAGCAAGCATCCTTTCAATTGGGCCGCCGGGCACTAAGCGAGTTAGTGTGAAAACTAACAGAGTGATCCCGATAAAAGTCGGAACAACTAAAAGTAGACGTTTTGTGAAATAACCCTGCATTGATACTTCTTATTATTATTTGATATGGATCTGCGCTAAACCTTATACCAAAAGTTCAGTGCTAGCTAGCTTGTGTGACATCTACGTAAAGTATTAGTTCATCACCTGGTTGTAGGTACTTTTTCTTAGATAATTGGTTCCATCTTTTAATGTCTTTAACTTGCACATTAAACTTGTCTGCTATCCTATGCAGGCTGTCACCATTACGAACTCGGTATCGTATTTTTCTAATGATTTCTCTGTTTTTATTGACCTGTTTAGTATTTGACCAGATTACCAGTTTTTGACCTTGCTTTAGCGGGTCTTTAGGGGCCATTCCGTTCCAGCTGGCAATTTTAGAAATAGAAACATCATGTTTTTTAGATAGACTCCAGAACGAGTCACCACTTTGAACCGTGTAATTGAATTTTTGGGAGCCTTTGGCGCCACGAATTCGAGATTGTTTTTTACTTAATCGATTGGCTGCGCTGTAGCTATAAGCTTTAGGGTTTCTAAATGCGGTGGGAATCAATAACATTTTGCCTGCACGCAGTAAGTTTTTACGTATTGGGTTTACTTGCTTAAGTGCTTCAGGTGTTGTGTGGTATTTTTTGGCAATTGAGATAAGGGAGTCGCCTGACTTTATTTTATATCTATGCCATTTAATTCGCTGGTTAATTGGTAGGTCGGCAAGACGCTCGGTAATAATCTTTTGGCTTTCAATAGGGACTAATATTTCATGAGGCCCATTAGGGCTTGTGGCCCACTGATTGTACTGAGGGTTTAGCTTGTAAATTTCTTCCAGATCTATTTGAGCCATTTCCGCAGCTTGACTCAAATCCATTTGCCCACCAGTGTCAACCACAGAAAAGTAAGGCTCATTTTTGATAGGGGTGAACTCCACATTGTGCTTCTTTGAGTCTCTTAATAGCTTTGCCAAGGCGACAAGCTTAGGGGCGTAGGCTTTCGTTTCCTTAGGTAGTGATAGTGACCAGAAATCAGTAGGCAGGCCTTTGCGTTTGTTTTTTCTTATTGCTTTACGCACAGTGCCAGCGCCTGAATTATAGGCGGCCAAGGCTAACATCCAGTCGCCGTTAAATTCTCTAGATAGTCCTTTTAAGAATTTAAGGGCTGCAACTGTAGATCGTCTAATATCTCGTCTGCCGTCATACCACCAATCCTGCTTGAGGCCGTAAGCGCGACCAGTGCTTGGAATAAATTGCCAAACACCTGAGGCCCTTCCATGACTGTATGCAAATGGATCAAACGCACTCTCAACAATTGGTAGTAGAGCCAACTCTCCAGGCATATCTCTGACTTCAATTTGCTCCATTATAAAATACAAGTAACGTGAAGCGCGTTCCGATACTCGGCTGATATATTTTTGGTGCCTGGCAAACCATTTTAGTTGAGATGTAATTCTAGGATTATCCAAATCTAAATTTAGCTGATACTGCTCTTTAACCCTTACCCATAAATTATCTTCAACTTCTATTTTGATGGCTTCTGAAGTGATTGTGGTGATGGTAGTATCTAAAGGCTTTGAGTTTTCGGCCTCGCTGTAGGATGTAAGCAAGTCTTCTTGCGCGTAGGTGGTTGCTTGCGAGATATCCTCCAATAGCAGAGAGGCAGTCAAGCTTGATCCGTTATCGGATTGTGGTTTTATAGTATTACAGGCACTTAATAAGAGTGGCAGTGCTAAAAGTAAAAATCGTATAGACAATCTAGGTACCGATACATCAAAAATAGGCGAGCGATTCTATGAATACCTTAACTGCGGGTCAAGTCACTCTGTTGAATTGGTGCGATATAAAGTGTTTTGGGTCTCAATAATATGAATAAATGGATAGAAACCAAGGCTGGTAGAAGCTTGCTTCAAGCTGAAAGGCTTCGACTTGAAGAATCACTACCTGATTTGTATGGGCATTATTTACTTCAATATAGTGCTTGGGACAAAAAAGTGGTCGAAAATACGACTCTTAAGCACGATTTTTTTGTCACGAGAAATGGAAGCTCCGGGGCGAAAGTCGATTTTATGCAGCTACCTTTTCGTGAGAATTCGATGGATTGCGTACTTGCGCACCATGTTTTAGATCAGTGTGACAACCCTCATCAAGCTTTAAGGGAAGCTGCTAGGGTTGTGGTTCCTAACGGGTACTTGATAGTAGTTGGGTTTAATCCTTGGAGTTTATGGGGGGTAAGTCGATTCATTCCTAAGTCTAAGAGCCCAGAAGGTCGTAGGTACATATCCAAGAGGCGAGTGACCGATTGGCTTAATTTACTGGGCTTTAGGGTTGAACAGGTTGAGCAAACTCAGTTTTTACCACCTTTAATAGTGGAGTACGCCCCGAACTTAAGTAAAAAGGTTGATAGCTTGGCCAGCGAGTATGGCGTGCCGGGTGGCGGAGTTTATGTAATGGTTGCACGTAAACTAGTTGCAGGTAGAACGCCTATTCGGCCACAATGGAGGGCCTTAACTGGTGGGAGACTGCCAATTGCTACTCCAAGTACCAGAGGTATGCGTGTCTCAGATCGTTAAAATTTATACAGATGGTGCCTGCAAAGGTAATCCTGGCCCCGGCGGTTGGGGAGCGTTGCTTTACTATGGCGCTATCAAAAAAGAAATGTATGGGGGGGAGTCCGGTACAACAAATAATCGCATGGAATTACTTGCGGCTATTAAGGCACTTGAAGCATTATCTAGGCCATGCAAAATAATACTTACGACCGATTCAGAATATGTTCGTAGGGGTGTTCTTGAGTGGATGCATAGCTGGAAAAAGCGTGATTGGATGACAGCAGCAAAGAAGCCAGTAAAAAACCAAGATTTATGGTTAAGGCTTGATAAAGCCAAAGACCAACATGATATCGACTGGAAATGGGTTAAAGGTCATAGTGGCCACCCCGGCAATGAAAAAGCAGACGACCTTGCAAATCAAGGCGTGATTAGGGCTCAACAATAATATGCGTCAAGTAGTATTAGATACAGAAACCACCGGCATTGGTGAAGGTCATAAAATCATTGAGATAGGCTGTGTAGAGCTTATTGATCGAAAGTTGACGGGAAACCATTACCATCAGTATGTAAATCCTCAAAGATTAGTTGATCCCGAAGCCATGGAAGTGCACGGTATCACGGATGAGTTTCTGGAAGATAAGCCATTATTTGGGCATATAGCCAATGATTTCATTGATTTCATTAAGGGTGCGCAGCTTGTTATTCATAACGCGCCATTTGATGTGGGCTTTATGGATAGGGAATTTGGAGTGCTTAACGGCTACCCAAAAACAAAAGACATTTGCACTGTATTGGATACACTGGTTCTAGCAAGAAGCATGCACCCAGGGCAAAGGAATAGCCTGGATGCGCTATGTCGACGCTACGGTATTGATAACAGTCATAGGGAGCTTCATGGAGCTCTACTAGACTCCGAAATACTGGCTGATGTCTATCTTTTGATGACTGGTGGTCAAACATCCATGTCTTTAGATGATGACACTAATGCTGAAAGCGAGCTGTTACTTGCCAATGATATTAAAATCGATAGTCACTTAGCATCAAATCTACCTGCTTGGGGAGTGTCTTCAAGTGAGCAAGAAAACCATTCAGAGTTCATTGAAATGCTTTCTGGACGTGCTGAGTCTGTAATATGGACAAAAACGAATAGCTAGACGTGAATTTAGTCAATGAAATCAACAGGTTTTGCCGTTATGATGTCAAAACTTGAATGAAAATCAATAATAATACAGAAGTGAATAATTAGGTTCGTATGAATCAATCCTCAAATATCAGCATGTCAATCAGCTTGGTCAGAAAAGAGCTAGAATCCACTTTGCAAAAAGCAGAAGGGTATTTTTCGGTCTATGCTGAAGACCAAGATCAGGGGAGCTTAAAGCTATTTGCAGATGAACTTAATTTAGCTCGTGGTACATTTAAATTACTGGAGTTATCTGGTCCTGAGTCACTAAGCACTGAAATGCTGTCTCTTATAGGTGACGGCGCATTAAAAATCGAATTGAAAATTGATGCTCTGGGACATGCTATTATCGGCTTGTCTCAATATATTAATATTCTTTTGGAAAGAGAGCGGGATCATCCTACCTTGCTTATTCCAATCATAAATAAAATTAGAAAGGCCGGTGGGCATAAGGCTCTTCCTGAGTCTCAATTCTTTTCCGTCAATCTTCGTCCTAAGCTACCCGGCATTGAAAAATCCTCGATAAACATTAAGCCACATCTTAGTCGCATAAGATTGATGTACCAGGCTGGTCTATTACGCATACTAAAAAGTGATGATCCCGCCGTAGGCTTTAAGTTGATAGACCGTTCTTTGGTTCTACTGGAAAAAGGATTTCGTGGGACTTTAGCGTGGTCGTTTTGGTGGACCGCTAAGGCAGCGTTGAACGCCATAATTAAAGAGAATTATGAGCTAACAATTAGCAGGCGAATGATGTTCGCTCGAATTGATCAGGTTATGAGAATGATGATCAAGGATGGCTTTCAAGTGTTTACCTCCCAACCTGCAAATGAAGCACAAAAAGAGCTTTTACATTTAATATCACTATCTTCAATTGAAGAAGGTTTGATTCTTGATGTGAAAACTTGCTATCAGCTAAAATCAGATGTAACTGAAGAAACGTTAAAGCTAGAACGGAGACTGCTGGCTGGTCCCGATATAGATGCCTACGAGAGCTTATCCATAGCATTTAAAGAAGAAATTAAATCCGTTAAATCATCTTTAGACGCTGCTGCCAAGGGTGTTTTGACGGAAGATGGGTTTACCGAGGTTGATACTAGGCTCGTTTCATTAATAGGCGTTCTTAAGGTGATTCATCAATTACCGCTTGCGGCAAAGGTTGAAGCGCAACGTAATAAAATCCGTAATCTCCAAGGTGGTCACGGAGAGCTTAAGGTTGCGGCCTTAGCCGAACTTGCTGATGCCTTGCTTCAGGTTGAATTAGCCTGCGATCAATTTGTTAAAGGTGAGGTTTCTGGTGAAGATAATATCGTGGGAGCCGGACACTTTATTGAGGCTAAAATTGTTCTTTATGATGAGATACAGTCAGGCTTAAATCTCACGAAGCGCGCTATGGCTGCATTTTTAGAAACGGGTGACAAGTTGCACCTCTCAAATATCAGACCTGCTTTAGATGGTGTCAGGGGCGCGTGGATATTTCTTGGTCACTTAAAGGCTTCGAAAGTTATCAGTTCCGCTGCCGAATACTTTGATCTAAAAGTTTTAAACACAGATGCCGGCCCAGACGAGGCTAGATTAGAAGTGCTTGCAGACGCCTTAACAAGTATCGAATATTACGCTGAAACATTGTCTCATTCCGACGGTGCTGGTGGAGATATTCTTAACCTGGCCATAAAGAGTATGGGCCAGCTTGGATTTAAGATTTAAGTTATGTCTATATTAATATTATCAATTTCATTAATCGCTGTTGCCTTACTTGCTTTGGGTGGTGCTTTAAAATCACTTATCGCAGCCGGCTGGTTTTTAAAGTGGCTGAGAGGGACTGGTGGATTTACATTAATTCTAATTGCACTAATTGGCGCGGCTCTAGGCTATGAATTATTGACCTTTTACAAGTCAGACGAAGGCAAAGTGATTGCTACATTAACGTTTGATCGCACAGCAGAGCAGGAATTTGATCTTGAATTGGTAGACGCACATGGCAAAGTAAAACGTTTGCAGTTACTTGGTGATCAATGGCAGCTTGATGTGCGACTGGTTAAGGTGAGTGGGTTAGGAGAGACAGGGCAACCGTCTTATAAGCTTGACCGGATTTCCGGTCGCTACTTGTCATTAGAGCAAGAGAAACAAGATCAGCGTTCTGTACATGACCTCTCAGCGTCCACCACACTGGATTTATGGCAAGTGATTACCAAAAGTAACTGGCTGCCTTTATTGAAAGCATCTTATGGTTCTGCGGCATTTATGCCGATGGCAGATGGTGCTATTTATCAGGTAAGACTTTTTGAGAAGGGGCTGGTAGCTGAGCCAGTTAATGATAGGGCCAAACAGGCTTTAGAAAGCTGGTAATAACAGACATTAAAAAAGGGGCTTTAAGCCCCTTTTTTAATCTTATTAAATAAGATTAAACTGGGAAAAGCTCACCAAGTTTAGTTGCTAGCATCATGTCGCCTTCAGCGCGTAATTGGCCAGCCATGAATGCTTGCATCCCATCTGTTTCGCCAGTCATGATACCTACTAAAGTTTCAGTAGTCAGAATAAGTGTTACTGACGGATCATCATGTGTGCCGTTACCGATTTCGAATTCACCATTGTTGATAGCAACATAGTAATCATCGCCATCTTCAATGCTGAACTGGAAAACATTTTCCATTCCTGCAGCAGCGTCTGCGTTAAATTTGCCTTTCATTTGTTCAATAATGTCTGCAACTGTAGTCATTCTAGTATTCCTTATTAATATTTTACTGCGTTAGTGCTTGGTAAATTTGTACAAAAAACCTTCAAGCCATTCATTCCAACTAAAGTCGGATATATGGAGACTAAGCAAGCTGCTATGTTGTGTCAATAGTTAATCATACGGTTGTTTGAATTAATCTAAGGCAATAATTCATCCTATTTATTACTTATAGTATAAGGATTACCTTGTTAAACTGGCCCAAACTTAATATAGAGGGTTATACGTGGAATTTTTATCTGAATACGGAATGTTTTTAGCCAAGGCTATCACTGTCATTATTACGATTGCGATTATCATTGGTTTAGCAGCTACAAGCGGCGGAAAAACAGAAGACAGCAAACCTAAAATAAAGCATTTAAATAAAGCTCTAGATGAGCTTAAAGATCATTTTGAGAGTGAGATTTTAAATAAGAAAGAAATAAAGGCACTTAAAAAGGAAGCTAAAAAGGTAAAGAAAGATGGCACTCCCTTACCAAAGGTTTACGTTTTAGAATTTATTGGTGATATAAAAGCCTCTCAAGCCAAGCAAATGAAAGACGAAATCACAGCGATTTTAGGTATGAGCACAAAACCTCAGGAAGTTGTTGTGAAGCTAGAGAGTGGCGGAGGAATGGTTCATGAATATGGGTTTGCTTCGTCACAGCTAGAGCGCATAACCCGTAGTGGTATTCCTTTAACGGTTTGTGTTGATAGAGTGGCTGCAAGTGGTGGTTATATGATGGCGGCGGTAGCAGATAAAATTGTGGCAGCCCCTTTCGCCATACTTGGGTCAATTGGTGTTATTGCGCAGCTTCCAAACTTTAATAAAGTGCTAAAAAAGAACAATATTGATTTTGAAGTACATACAGCTGGCGAATACAAAAGAACGCTGACAATGTTTGGGGAAAATACGGATAAAGCAAGAGAAAAGTTTCGCGAAGATTTAACTGAAGTACATGGAATGTTTAAACATTTTGTAGAAATAAATCGCCCAATTGTTAATGTAGAAGAAGTTGCTAATGGTGATGTTTGGTATGGCAACAAAGCAATTGACCTGAATTTGATTGATGAATTAAAAACCAGCGATGAATATCTTCAAGACAAAACTAAAGAAGCAGATGTCTATTTTATATCACAGCAAAAAAAGAAAACATTGCCGCAAAAGTTAGGTCTTGCTGCACAGCATTCAGTATCAAAGGGAATAGAGATGGCACTTGAAAAAATGTCATTTCAAAAATGGTTTTATTAATTAAGGTGTGAACATGAAATACTCAGCGTTTGTGGTAGAAGAAGCCAGTGATTCTAAATTCAAAGGCTCAGTTAAAACCTTAGACACAGGCGACCTTCCTCATGGAGAAGTGTTAATCAAGGTTTCATATTCATCTGTTAATTATAAGGATGCATTATCTGCATCTGGTAATAAAGGTGTGACAAGGAATTTCCCACACACACCAGGGATAGATGCTGCAGGTATAGTGTGTGAAAGTAGCGATGCTAAATTCATAAAAGGACAAGAGGTGCTTGTTATAGGCTATGACCTAGGAATGAATACCTCGGGCGCGTTTGGTGAATATATTAGGGTGCCATTTAATTGGGTTGTCGCTCTTCCGCAAGGTTTGACCTCAAAGCAGGCTATGGCTTGGGGCACTGCCGGCTTTACTTCTGCACTGTGCGTTGAAAAGCTCATAACAGCTGGCATAACAAAAGAGCAGGGCAGTGTCATTATCTCCGGTGCAACAGGTGGCGTTGGAAGTGTTGCAATTAAATTATTGTTAAAGCTTGGTTTTGATGTTCATGCTATCACTAGTAAAGCCGATTCAGAGCCTTATTTGAAATCACTTGGCGTATCAGAAGTGGTATTGCTGAGTGATTTTCTGGATGAAAGCAAAAAACCAATGTTAAAACCACTTTATGCAGCAGGGATTGATGTAGCTGGCGGCAACGTCCTTTCTAGTATGTTGAAAAAAATTGGCTACCAAGGTGCCATTGCGTGCTGTGGATTAGTTGATTCACCTACATTATCTACAACAGTTCTTCCTTTTATATTAAGGGGAGTTACGCTTGCAGGTGTCGATTCTGTGGAGCTGCCACTGGATAAAAAAGCAGCTTTATGGAATAAAATTTCATCTGAATGGTCGCTCGGAGATATTGAAAATAATACTACCGAGATTGATCTTACAGGGCTCCCTAAAGCGCTTGATTCTGTGCTGAAGGGCCAGGCTCAGGGTCGTTATTTACTTAAGCACAAATAGCTCTAATCCCTTCGTAACCTTTGCGATGGAGCAATAGGGCTTGGGTATTTAAATATCACAATATAAGTAGATAATATGAATGTTAGGACCGCAGTGGCTTGAATTGTATGAGCCGCTTGAGGTCCTATAAGATGTGACCCGACCGCAAGATAGCTAATTAATAAAGAAAACTCACTAATCTGGCCGAGTCTAAACCCTATATCCCAAGATAGAGAAGATTTTTCTGACTGCCTTCTTAATAAAAATTTGAATGTTATTGGTTTAATTATAACAATTGAAACTCCTAGTATTACTGCATACATCCAGATTTCTGCAAGCACTTCTAATTTAAATCCGGCGCCCAAAGTAAAGAAAAACAACACTAGAAAAAAGTCTCTTATAGGCTTTAACTTGTCAGTCATAAATTGAGCAACAGGGTGTGTAGCAAGTGTAATCCCTGCTATAAATGCTCCCATCTCTTTAGATAAACCCAAGAAGTCAGCCAATTCTGCTAATCCCAAGCACCAGCCAATTGCCATTAAAAAGATGTATTCGTGAAAAATATCAAACTTCATTAGTAGAGGGAGAATAATCCATTTAACACATACGTAAGCACCAATCGATAAGATAGGCAGTGCGAGTACAGTTAGTAATAAACTGTATTCATTAGTGACTTCTGGGCCTGCACTTCCAAGCACAAGCAGCACAATAATGGCGATCATATCCTGAAGAAGTAGTAAGCCAATCATGAGTTCACCCATATGCTTATGGTGAAGCACAGTGGTTGGAAGTAATTTGATACCGATAATCGTACTAGAAAACATAAAGCTTGCACCAATTACCAAGCATTCAGTTTGAGTGAAGTTGAAAAGCCAGCCAGCGGAAAAGCCGAAAACAAAAAATACGAACGAGCTAAGTATTGCAACCCAACTTGCTTTTTTGAGTACGTGCAGAAGGCTACTTGGTTGCATATCCAGACCAAGCAAGAATAATAAAAAGACTATGCCGATGTGAGCAATTTCTGATAAGAGGTCTGGATCAGTAACCCAGGCCATTCCTGAAGGACCTGCAATAAACCCTAATGCGACGTACGCAACAATAATAGGCTGGTGAGTGTAAAGAGAAATGGTGGCTAGAATAGCGGCACCAGTAAAGATTACAAAAAATGAGAAGAAAAGACTATGTTCCATGGAGTGCTCCTTTGAAAATAAGACTGAGGCAAACACTAGATTTAGTAAAGTCTTAAAATAAAAAAAGGACGCTTAGCGTCCTTTTTTTATCCAGATTACGATTTACGCCTGAAAAGTGGCTCTTTAATATCAGCGGCCAACTGGTATGGAGCATTAAACGTTGAGAAATAGTTTAATGCTTTTTCTGGACTCAACCCTTCTTTCAATAAGTAAGTTGTAAAGCCGCATCGCTTCATATAATACAGCTGGTCGATCAATACATCACCAATGGCTCGTATTTCACCCGTATAAGCTTCACGCTCAGAAATAAGACGGGCAAGGCTGTAACCCCTTCCGTCAGCAAAAGCAGGAAAGTTAATGCCGATTACTTTAAAATTAGTTAATTTACCTTTAAATAGAGTTAAGTCGGCATCACCAGAAAACCAGATGGAAACGTCGTTTCTCTTACTGAATTTTTCTTGGTTCTCAAGCCAGAATAAAGCAGGGACCATTATATTCTTTTGAGTGAAATCACCTGTTTCATCCTCAATAAGTATCCACTGATTTTCCAGGGTAGAGGTCTGATCAATTAGATTTTGCATATACACGCTCCTTAAATATTGCATGGCCTGCGCGACGATACGTATCAAGGAATCTTTCACCTTCTATGCGCTGATCTACGTAAGTGTTTAAAATATTTTCAATAACATCTGTCATTTTATCTCGGGCAAAAGAAGGCCCCAAAATCTTGCCTAAACTTGCTTCTGGCCCAGCGTCGCCGCCCAATGAAACTTGATAAAATTCTTCGCCTTTTTTATCAACACCAAGGATACCAATATGACCAATGTGATGATGACCACAAGCATTCATGCAGCCTGAAATATTTAGGTCTATTTCACCTAGGTCGTGTAGGTAATCTAGGTTATCAAACTTAGCTTGTAACGCTTCGGCAACAGGAATTGATTTTGCGTTTGCAAGTGCACAGAAATCACCGCCTGGACAGCAAATCATATCTGTAAGCAATCCTAAGTTTGGAGTGGCAAAGCCCTGGGCTTTTGCTTCCTTCCAAAGGTCGAACAATTCATCCTGCTTAACATCTGCTAGTACAAGATTTTGTTCGTGGGTGCTGCGAATTTCACCAAAGCTATATTTATCAGCCAGGTCAGCCGTAGCATCTAATTGCTTGTCGGTAATATCACCAGGAGGTGTGCCTAGCTTCTTGAGTGTTAAAGTCGCAATTGCGTACCCCTTAACTTTGTGCTCAGAAACATTGCGGTTATACCAGTTTGAAAATGCTTTGTTTTCGGCGAGCTGTGTTTTGAGTGTTTCACTTTCAGGGAGGCTTTCATAGGATGGGTCTGTAAAGTGCCCTTTAACACGCTGAAGCTCTTCTTGAGTAATCGTTCCAGGACCGTCTTTCAGGCTTTCCCATTCAGCTCTCACTTTTTCGCGGAATGCTTCTACGCCAAGTGCTTTAACTAGAATTTTAATTCTGGCTTTGTACTTGTTGTCGCGTCGGCCATTTAGATTGTACACACGCAGTACGGCATCTAAATAGGTTAGGAGATCTTTCTCTGGTAAGAAGTCTTCAATAAGGGATGCAACAATAGGTGTACGACCCAAGCCGCCGCCCACATATACTTGATAACCGATTTCGCCAGCTTCATTTTTAATGATTTTAAGTGCAACATCATGAAGTAGGGTGGCAACACGATCATCTGTTGCATGACTGTTAACTGCAATTTTAAATTTGCGAGGTAAAAATGCAAATTCAGGATGGAATGTTGACCACTGACGAATAATTTCGCAGTAAGGGCGAGGATCAATTAACTCCCCTGAAGTTACACCTGCAAACTGATCCGTAGTCGTATTACGAATGCAGTTACCACTGGTTTGAATGGCGTGCATTTGTACACTGGCTAATTCCTTCAGAATTTCAGGGACATCTTTAAGTTCAGGCCAATTGAATTGGAAATTAGTACGGGTAGTAACATGGGCATAGCCTTTGTCATATGTACGAGCGATATGAGCCAACTTGCGTACTTGTATGCTCGATAGTAGACCGTAAGGCACTGCAACCCTAAGCATAGGAGCATAACGCTGCACGTAAAGACCGTTTTGTAAGCGCAATGGTAAGAATTGCTCTTCTGTTAGCTCACCTGTCAGGTAGCGGTCTGTCTGGTCTTTGAATTGAGCGACTCGCTCATCAACGATGCTTTGATCGTAGCTGTCGTATATGTACATAATTTTCTCATCAATGCCCAAACGGGCGTGCAGCTCTTATAGTTGGCGCACAATAGCAAAACTTGCTTATTGGTAGAATGGTTAATTTCTTATATCTATTATCGATATTTAGAATAAGGAGCTGTACACATAATACCCGACTAAAAAAGTAGGGATTGGTTTTTTAGAGGAAAAGCAGTAAAATCGCGGTAAATATTTTGGAATTGCGTAATGCTTAATATAACAGATAGTGCAAAAGATTATTTAGTAGGGCTACTAGCTAAGCAAAGTACACCGGGAATGTCTGTTCGTGTATTTATTACTCAGCCGGGTACTCCTTACGCTGAAACATGCCTTGCATACTGTCGACCAGATGAGATTAATGAGAATGATGAGATCATGGACCTTGATGACCTCAGAGTCTATTTAGACAAGCAAAGCGTTTTGTATATGGAAGATGCAAAAATTGATTTTGCAAAAGACAAGATGGGCGGCCAACTTACTATTAAGGCCCCAAATGCTAAAATGCCTAAGGTCGATCAGGACAGTTCATTAGAAGATCAAATCACATACATTCTTTATAATGAAATTAATCCCGGTCTAGCGTCTCATGGCGGTGAAGTTAAGTTGGTTGAGATAACCGACGAATTACTAGCGATATTAGAGTTTGGTGGTGGCTGCCAGGGATGCAGTGCTGTTGATGTAACACTTAAAGAAGGCATCGAAAAAACACTTCTAACTAAGTTGCCGCAACTCTCAGGTGTAAGAGATGTTACGGATCATACCCAAGGTGATAACGCCTACATGTAATAAGCACAAACAGTAGACACAAAAAAAGGCCGATAGGCCTTTTTTTGTGAGTGCTGAAAAACTATTACGTTAGCCGCATTCATTCACAAAAGCTGAAAGCTTTTCGATGGATGCGTTAATTTCGGCTGCTGAATCTCCTAGCAGGTTGATATGGCCAATTTTACGGTTCAGTCGTTCAGTTTTACTGTAGGTATGCAAGAATGCTCTGCCCATACTTAAAACCTTATCTCTGTCTCCGTGCTTACCAATAATATTGATCATAGCAGCGCATTTTTCTCGGGACGCTGTATCACCAAGAGGCATACCACATATAGCCCTAACGTGATTCTCAAACTGGCTTGATGCTGTGCCTTCAATTGTCCAGTGCCCTGAGTTATTAACTCTAGGGGCCATTTCATTTGCTATTAAACCCGCATCAGTATCAAACAACTCTAATGTCAATACGCCTACATGCCCAAGATGATTAAGCATTGTGATTACAAACTCTTCGGCTTGTGCTTGCTTTTCTTTACTTAGGCCAATCACTGGGACTCTAGAAACACGAAGTATTCCGTCGCTGTGATCGTTTTCAGCCAAAGGATAAACCCTGGTGTTGCCGCTTGTATCTCTTACGGCAATGACGCTTAGCTCGCGACTAAATGTTACAAAGGATTCAGCAATCAACTCATTGCCCTGAAGGGATTTCCATGCAGTATCAATATCAGCAGCGGTCTTAACAACAGCCTGACCTTTTCCGTCATAGCCCATGGTTGTTGTCTTTAAGACTATTGGCAGGCCAAGCTCTTTACAGGCTCGCTCTAACTCAGCTTTATTTGTAACCCTAAGAAAGTCTGCTGTTTGAATACCTAGATCTCGAAAAGTGTTCTTTTCTACTAAGCGATGCTGGCTTTTTCTTAATGAGGTCTCACCAGGATAGACAGGCTTAACCAAATTAATTTTGGCGACTAAATCAGCATCTGTATTTTCACTTTCGTAGGTTATGACGTCTACTGAGTCTAGGAATGCTTCAAAGCTATCAGCTGTGCTGGGCTGTATGGTCTGACCCAGTCGAGCGCTCGGAGACTCTATTGCCTCATCATAAAACACAAAATCAACATCCAATGGCGTACCAGCCAAGGCCATCATGCGCCCAAGCTGTCCAGAACCGATTACTCCAACACGCTTTCTAGTCATTTATGCTTCTCTAGGATCGGGAATAGATAATACTTTTTCAGTTTGCTTAGCTCTAAACTCTATTAGTTTAGCTCTAACTTCTGAGTCATGCAGTGCAACCACTTGAGCAGCCAAAAGACCGGCATTAGCAGCTCCAGCTTCACCGATTGCAAGAGTACCCACTGCAATGCCAGCCGGCATTTGAGCAATAGATAGAAGCGAATCAATGCCATTTAAGGCTTTGCTTTTAACGGGTACACCAAAGACAGGCAGGTGGGTTTTAGAAGCCACCATACCAGGCAGGTGAGCAGCGCCGCCGGCACCACCAATAATCACTTGTAGGCCGCGCTCTTCTGCGGTTTCAGCGTAATCAAATAGTAAATCTGGTGTGCGGTGTGCAGAAACCACTTTTACTTCGTATGAAACACCTAACTTAATAAGCACTTCTTCAGCCTTCTTCATGGTGCTCCAATCAGAAGTGGAGCCCATAATAATACCGACTTTAGCCTGGGTCATTCTAAATACTCAGTTTTTCTAAAGGCGGGATTCTATCACAAAATAAAAAAGGGTTGCCTTAGCAACCCTTATTTATTTAACGCTTAGGAAGGATATCCTTCAATTTATCTCTCATACTCCGTATTGCATCCTCTGTTTGTTCCCATGAGATGCAGCCATCGGTTACTGATTGGCCATATTCTAAGTCATCAAGATTAGCTGGAATGCTCTGGGCTCCAAATTTAAGATGAGACTCAACCATCAATCCAATGATTGACTTGTTACCTTCTAATATTTGATTACTTACGTTATCCATTACAAGAGGCTGTAAAGAAGGATCCTTATTTGAATTCGCGTGACTGCAATCAACCATAATATTGTTTGGAATGCCTGATTTCTCTATTTCTTGCTCGCACAGCGCGATACTTACAGAATCATAATTTGGTTTACCACCACCACCACGCAATACAACGTGGCCGTATGAGTTACCTTTTGTTTTAACGACTGAAACCTGTCCATTTCCATCGATTCCAAGAAAACGATGAGGATTAGCGACAGACTGTAGTGCGTTGATCGCTACTGTTAGACTTCCATCTGTACCGTTTTTAAAGCCGACTATTGAAGAGAGACCACTTGCCATTTCTCTGTGTGTTTGACTTTCTGTTGTACGAGCACCAATAGCAGACCAGCTAATTAGATCCTGAATA
This sequence comes from Bermanella sp., assembly GCA_034112345.1. Taxonomy (GTDB): domain Bacteria; phylum Pseudomonadota; class Gammaproteobacteria; order Pseudomonadales; family Oceanobacteraceae; genus Bermanella. The sequence continues at coordinate 42,320 of JAWUVN010000089.1, forward strand.
TATTGAGGTGAAATAGGGTCTAAGGCCTCTGTAGATAGAGGTAATCCCATTTCTGATAGGTCGATTAAAAGCTTGCGAGAAATTTTTAGCCCATCTTCAATTTTAAATGTGTCATTTAAATACGGGTCGTTAATTAGTCCTTTCCAGCCAATTGTTGTACGTGGTTTTTCAAAATAAACACGCATCACAAGTAGTATTGTATCGCTTACTTCTTCAGCCAGGGCAGATAATCGCTCTGCATATTCTTTGGCAGCTTTTACATCGTGAATAGAGCAGGGGCCGATCACTACAAATAATCTATGATCCTTACGATCTAGAATATTCCTTACAGCTTCGCGGCCAGCTTCGACGGTATTAACCGCTTTTTCACTGATAGGTAGCTCTTTTTTTAATTGCTCAGGCGTAACAAGGGCCTGAATGCTTTCTATGTTTAAATCTTCAACACGCTTATCTGACATTACAATTGCTTCCGATATAGCTTTTTCTATTAAGCTTCTATCATAGTGCACTTAAAGGGGGGTTTAAAAGAGGTTGTTTGGGGTATTTTAGAAATAATATTAAAATGGCCTGATAATCAGGCCATTTTAAGTTGTTTTGGTTTATTTTTTTAATCGTTCATTCATTTCTTTGTATTTCAGTAGGTCGGGTTCTGGGAATTCTAGCTGCCCACCATTCTTAACGCTTTTAATAAGGTGCTCTCTCGCCCACCTTTTAACCGTTGTTTCAGATGTGTCTAGTAATTCACAGGCCTCTGATAGGCTCAGCATTTTCTCACTCATAACTACCTCCTTGGGAATGTATAATTTTAGTATAGACACAAAATTCAGCTGCTATGCTTAAAGATTAAATTGGCAGATATTTAGTAGTAATGATTAAACGAATTCTGTACGCAACCGATCTCGGTCTATATGGGCCATACATAATGAAACAAGTCGCTATGATTGCCCAAAGTACCGGGGCTACTGTGGATGTACTGCATGTAATAGAGCCTATGGGAGTTTTTGCTGAGTCAATCATCAGTACTTATTTACCTAAAGACGATAGGAGTCACCTTAGAAACAAAGGCATGCCTCAGGTGATCGAGAGAATACGATTACAGGTGATTGATACTCTGAATTCAGAATATTCGGATTACCTGAATACAATCAACCTAAAGGAGGTAATTGTTGAGGTTGGAGTTCCGGCCGAAGTTATTATCTCTCAATCAAAAATAAGAGAGAGTGACATGGTAATACTAGGCAGTCATGGTCAACATGCCTACCAGGGTGGGTTAATGGGATCAGTTGTGACAAAGGTTCTTCAGTTATCCTCTGTTCCTGTATATATGATCCCGATGGTTAATTTAAATGACCTAGGACGCTAGAAGAATATATATTTAGTACCCAGTAATAATAATATTAAGGCTAATGCTTGGCGCAGTACTGATTCGGGGATTCTTGTTCCCAACTTGGTACCAACGTGGATAGCAGGTATAGAGCCAACCAATAGGGCGGCCAAAAGACTGTAGTCAACATTTCCCAGACCAAGATGCACAAGGCCTCCGATCAAGGTGAGTGGGACTGCATGAGCTATATCAGTACCCACGATATTCATAGACTTCAGCTTTGGATACAACACCAAAAGGATTGCAGTGCCTATGGCCCCCGCACCTACAGAAGACAGAGTAACGAGCACTCCGAGCAGTACCCCCATCAAAAATGTAAGTGAGGTTTTATTTCTCTGCAACCAGCCTTTACCAGTTAAGTCGGCCTGCCTGTTCGCAAATATTTGAATTTTCTTTCTAAAAATAAGTAACGTGGCAGTCAATACCAGCATAACTCCAAGGCTTGTTGTGATGACCCCCGTGTATTCCTGATAATCAAGAAAGAAGTGATTGAGAACTATTCCTGTTGCGATCGCAGCAGGGATGCTTCCAAGAGCCATGGTAAAAGTTATTGACCATTTAATTGTTTTATTTTTATGGTGCGAGACAACGCCGCTCGCTTTGGTTATAGCTGCATATAAAAGGTCTGTACCCACCGCAATATGGGGTGGTACACCGAACAATAATAAAAGTGGAGTCATTAAAGACCCGCCACCAATACCGGTTAGCCCGACAATTAAGCCGACAAATGCACCGGAAATGGCATATAACAAAAAATCCATGAATATAGTCTATGCTTATAACATATGATGAAGGAAGGTTGAGCTGGTAAATCTATCGGTTTACAACTATTCTGGAAAAGAATATTTAATTCTATTTTTATAACCTTTTTAACATAAAGGTTGAGCTAGGCCGGGAGGGCTTATGAAGCTACAGCAATTGCGTTACATATGGGAAGTGGCGCATCACGACCTGAATGTTTCAGCTACAGCACAGGTACTGTATACGTCTCAGCCAGGTATCAGCAAGCAAATTCGATTGCTTGAGGACGAGCTTGGCGTGGAGATTTTTGCCAGAAGCGGCAAGCATCTCACGCGTGTCACACCAGCAGGAGAGGCTATATTAAAAGTTTCTGGTGAGATACTGCGTAAGGTAGAAAGTATCAAGCAAGTAGCTCAAGAGTTTAGCAATGAGAATAAAGGAAGCTTATCTATTGCTACTACCCATACGCAGGCACGATACGCACTGCCTGGGATCATTCAAGATTTTATAGGACAATTTCCTGATGTAGCCTTACATATGCACCAAGGAACACCTACTCAAATAGCTGAGATGGCAGCAGATGGAACGGTTGATTTTGCTATCGCGACTGAAGCAATGGATCACTATAACGATCTTATCATGATGCCTTGCTATCGTTGGAATAGAAGTATATTAGTACCCAAGACACACCCGCTTGCTCAACGAGCAAAGCCAACCCTTGAAGAAGTTGCCACGTTCCCTCTTGTAACTTATGTGTTTGGATTTACAGGAAGATCTCGCTTGGACGAAGCCTTTAAAGATAAAGGGCTAACTCCTAGAGTCGTATTTACGGCAGCTGATGCAGATGTAATTAAAACGTACGTTAGGTTGGGTCTTGGTGTTGGTATTGTTGCTTCTATGTCAATTGATCCTGAGAAAGACAGCGACCTAGTTGCAATTGATGCTAGTCATTTATTTGAAGACAGTATTACAAAAATTGGATTTAGAAAGGGTACATTTCTGCGCGGCTTTATGTATGACTTCATAAGTAGATTCGCTCCCCATCTAGATAAGGCGGCTATCAATAAAGCAACTCAATGCCACAGTAAATCTGAATTAGAAGAATTATTTGGCAGTATTCAACTCCCAAGCCGCTAGGTAGGGAGTTCGATTTTCTAACTAACTCTTGGTGATAAGGTTGGTAGCGTGCAAGCCGCACTCTTTACCGCCTTCATTCTCCCACCACCAGCGTCCTTCACGTTCATGCTGATTTGGAAGGACCTCCCTGGTACAAGGTTGACAACCAATACTTGTAAAGCCTTTTGCGTGAAGAGAGTTATAAGGCACATCAAACATCTTTATGTAATTCCATACATCTTCCGAGCTCCAGTTAGCAAGCGGATTAAATTTATAAAGCTCACCATTTAACCCCTCAAAGCTATCTTTCTGGAATACAGGTATAGCATTTCGAGTGCCAGGACTTTGATCTTTGCGCTGCCCAGTAATCCAAGCATCAAATTCTTTTAATTTTCTCTTAAGAGGGTTTATCTTGC